>NZ_BBTF01000008.1:0-111757 GCF_000876115.1 Acinetobacter sp. NBRC 110496 | reverse complement strand
TCTTAAGCTAACATCCTTGCATAAGAGTTATGTTATTGTCCTAGTAATATGTCGAATAATTGATAATGGGTTAGCGTGATTTTTTAGATACTGTTATCTGCTATTGCTTCTATCTATTTGTGCTTCTAATATTGAATAGCTTTGAAAAATATAGAAAAGCAAGATCAAACATCTAGAATTATTCGCGAATGGATATTGGATGATCCTGAAGGTGAGCTAATTAGATGAAATGATCGAATGCCTTAAGCAGCAAAATCTAAAATAATTCTATGTTGTTCGCATGTTTGCTAAATGAGGGCTAAGCGCTCCATTACAATAAATATTTGTACTTTTGCTAGTTTTTTGAACAGATAAGTCAGATGAAAGGCTTTTTCCTTGTATGCGTAAACATTGCTTTATGTTATAAATAATTTTATAGGCATGTTTTTTGCTTATTTAAATAAAAGGAAAGACTATGAAATTATCTGTTGGATTGAAAGTTGCGAACAGTTTATCGTTGACTCCTCAATTGCAACAGGCCATACGTCTTTTACAGCTTTCAAGTTTGGAACTTGAACAAGAAATTCAAATCCAATTAGACAGTAACCCATTGCTAGAAAAAATAGAAGACATGGGCACAACAGAAAGTCTTTCCTCACTAGAAACAAAAGAAACTGGGGACTTAACGACAGAACTTAATGCCGATCATCTTCCGAATGATTTACCCGTAGATACTGAATGGGATGATATTTATACTCATCAATCAACTGCTTTGGCCTCACCAGAATATGAAGAAAGAGAAGACAATCGCCAAGCACAAATGAGTCTGAAAGAGCATATCCTAGATCAAGTCAATCTCTTGCATTTTTCGACAGTTGATAAATTGATTGCATATTGCATTGTCGATTCCTTGGATGATAAAGGATTTTTGGATGCAGAATTAGAGGATATTCTGCTGGCTGTGTCTCGGCTCTTACAAGAAATGGAGAGCGACGAAGAGGTTGAAGAAGATGAAATTATTGTCGTTTTAAAGCATATTCAACGTTTAGATCCGATTGGTGTTGGATCAAGAAGCTTAGCTGAATGCCTGAAAATTCAACTTGAAACAGTGCATGAGAAAGTTCCTTATTTGGCAGAAGCTAAGAATTTATTGAAATATTATGAGTTATTGATTTCAAATGACCTGAATAAGTTATTAAAACAAACGGGTTTATCTAAAGAGCAATTGAAAAGTGCAGTTGATTTACTTAAAACATTAAAGCCATATCCTGGTCTAGAGTTTAATCAGCAAGATTCTGAGTATCAGGTTCCTGATGTTGTTGTTTCAAAGAAAGACTTGCATTGGCAGGTTCAACTCAATCCAGATATTCTGCCTAAATTGCGGATTAATTCGTTTTATTCTGGAATGATCCGTCGTGCAGATCAAAGCGATGATAACGTGTATTTGCGCAATCAAATGCTGGAAGCAAAGAACTTTATCAAGAGTATTGATGAACGCCATAAAACATTGTTAAAAGTGGCAACCTGTATTGTTGAGCATCAGCGTGCTTTTTTAGAGCAGGGACCTGAAGCGATGAAGCCTTTGGTGCTTCGTGATGTAGCAGAAGAAGTTGAGTTACACGAGTCGACTGTCTCACGAGTAACGACCAATAAATATATGCTGACGCCACGTGGTTTGTTTGAATTGAAATATTTCTTTTCAAGTCATGTTGGAACGACAACCGGTGGTGAAGCTTCATCGACTGCGATCCGCGCCATGATCAAGAAACTGGTTTCCAATGAAAATCCACGTAAGCCTTTGTCAGATAATGCAATTGCAGAAATGCTGAAGAATGAAGGCATTGAGGTGGCTCGACGCACTGTGGCGAAATATCGTGAATCGTTACATATTCCTTCATCATCTGAAAGAAAAGTCTTGATCTAAATTTTAAGGTGTGACTATTCTATTGGTTCATTATTACGGAATAATGAATTTTTTTATAGTCACTAGAGGAATCGCTGAAATGATTTAATGGATGTTAAACCACTGATATGCATTAAATTTGCTTGAGCGATTATCTTGTATCCTGAGAAAAAAGGTGAGGGATAGAATTATGCAAATAACGATTCGTGGACACCACTTAACTATTACACCAGCTATTGAAGAAAATATAAAAGAAAAGTTTAGTCAAATGACCAAGCATCTTGATCAGGTCAATAGCATGCAAATCAAACTGGCTAAAGATCATCAAATTGATAAACGTTCACACAAGGGAAGTGCAAACCATATTGCAGAAGCAATTATTCGTTTGCCGGGGGTAGAACTGTTTGCACAGGCGACAGCCGATGATATGTATACTTCGATTAGAAAATTGACAGATAAATTAAAACGTCAGCTTGCAAAACATCGAAAAATTCAATGTTCTTATCAGCATGAACTGGCACTTTTGAGTTAATTTTTCATTTTTAAAGAGGCTTTTAATCGAGCCTCTTTTTTTATTGATAAAAAAAGAAACTGCTTACTGAATTATGTGAAAGAGTTATAGTAAAATAACTCGTTTTACACCAATGGTTGTATAAGAGGTCTTGAAATGAATAGTGAGCAGCTCACGCAAATTTTAAAAGAAGCTTTCCCTGAAGCAGAAGTAGCAGTGAGCGGACAAGCTGGAAAATTTGACCTTCGTATTGTTGATGATCAGTTTGAAGGTAAACGTACCGTTGCTCGTCAACAAGCGGTTTATGCACCTCTAAATTCTTATATCGCGAGTGGCGCAGTTCACGCTGTTACCATTCGTGCAATGACAAAAGACGAATGGCGTAAAGCAAGCCTTTTCGGAGCTTAAATATTAATGGATAAGTTTTTAATTACGGGCGGTGTTAAGCTCGAGGGTGAAGTACGCATTTCTGGTGCAAAAAATGCAGCTCTACCTTTACTTGCAGCAATGATTTTGGCTGACTCTCCGATTACGCTGACCAATGTTCCAAATCTAAAAGATGTAAACACATTAGTGAAATTGATTGCTGGTCTTGGTGTGACGATAAGTTATGAAGGTGAAACGGTTTGTGCTGATGTTTCTACCTTAGATAATCAGTTTGCGCCTTATGAACTGGTGAAGACCATGCGTGCATCTATTTTGGTGCTTGGTCCATTATTGGCGCGTTATGGTAATGCCAAAGTTTCATTGCCAGGTGGTTGTGCGATTGGCTCACGTCCGGTGGATCAACACTTAAAAGCATTAGAAGCTTTGGGTGCACAGATTGAAGTTGAAAATGGTTATGTGCATGCTTCAGTAGATGGTCGTTTAAAGGGTGGCGAAGTTGTTTTTGATATGGTCACTGTTGGCGGTACTGAAAACATCCTGATGGCTGCGGCACTAGCGGATGGTGTAACCACGATTCGTAATGCAGCACGTGAACCAGAGATCACCGATCTTGCGCAAATGTTGATTAAAATGGGTGCCAAGATTGAAGGGATTGATACGGATACTCTGGTTGTTACTGGTGTTGAAAGCTTACATGGCTGTGAATATGCGGTGGTTGCCGATCGTATTGAAACAGGTTCATATTTAGCTGCCGCTGCTATTACTGGTGGACGAGTGAAGACCACGCATACGGACCCAGCATTGCTAGAAGCAGTCTTGGATAAGTTTGAAGAAATGGGTGCAGAAGTGACCCGTGGGGATGACTGGATTGAATTGGATATGCAAGGTAAGCGTCCAAAAGCAGTGAGCTTTAGAACATTGCCACATCCTGAATTTCCAACTGATATGCAAGCGCAAATCATGGCAGTCAATGCGATTGGTCGTGGTTTTGCAACAATTTCAGAAACAATCTTTGAAAATCGTTTTATGCATGTCCCAGAACTTTCACGTATGGGTGCAAATATTCAAGTGGAAGGTCATGATGCGGTCGTAACTGGCGTTGAAAAGCTTCAGGCAGCACCTGTGATGGCCACTGATTTACGTGCATCATTCTCATTGGTTCTCGCGGCATTAGTAGCAGAAGGTGAAACTCTGGTTGATCGTATCTACCATATTGACCGTGGCTATGAACAGATTGAAGAAAAATTGCAAAGTTTAGGTGCTCAGATTAAGCGAGTAAAAGGATGAATGACTTAAGAAACGATGATCCAAATTTTGACGTAATGGGCAATTTTGATCATGGTTTAACTTTAGCACTCAGTAAAGGTCGTATCTTAAAGGAAACATTACCCTTACTTGAAAATGCAGGTATCAACCTACTGGAAGATCCTGATAAATCACGTAAATTAATTTTTCCGACCACACATAAGAAAGTACGTATCTTGATTTTACGTGCTTCTGATGTGCCGACTTACGTCGAAAATGGTGCAGCAGATTTTGGTGTGGCAGGTAAAGATGTGTTGATGGAACATGGCGCACAACATGTTTATGAATTGCTTGACCTAAAAATTGCCAATTGTAAGTTGATGACAGCGGGTAAAGTTGGAATGGAGCGTCCGAAAGGTCGTTTAAAAATTGCAACCAAGTACGTGAATCTAACGCGCCAATACTATGCAAGCTTAGGCGAGCAAGTGGATGTGATTAAGCTTTATGGTTCAATGGAGCTTGCCCCTTTGGTTGGGTTAGGTGATTACATTGTCGATGTGGTCGATACAGGTAATACTTTACGTGCCAATGGTTTAGAGCCATTAGAAGAAATTTGCAAAGTTTCTTCACGCCTGATTGTGAATAAAGCCAGCTTTAAGCGTAAGCAAGCCGTGTTAAATCCGATTTTAACTCAGCTTGAAGAGGCTGTGAAATCACGTTCAGCATGATTTTGTATGATGATTAAAAAACCGTTCTTCTGAGCGGTTTTTTTATCGCTTGAGTTTATGGAGAGGTGGAAATACCAGCCTTTAAGATTTGGGTTTATATTGGAAGGGTTGATGGTTTGGAGACGAGTAATAACCATGAAAAATCCCTTACAACCTAAACAAGAATCTATTTTAAACTACAAGCACAATCTATTCCTTGCATCGAATGGTCGCCGCATATTGAATCGGTTGATGAAGTGATCACTCGTTCCGCTGAAACTATTGCTAAACGGGCGATTGCATGTCTGATCATGATTCAGATTGCGTGTGATTTAAATCATCAGCAATTTGATGAGGAAGCTAAAAACTTTATCGTTGATTTACTACATAAATTTGAAGTATTTGATCAACTTACCTCTAAAGAACGGAATATTTTAAATCAAGAGGCTTCTCAACAAGAGATTGTGAACATGATTTGGAAATATGAGGCTTACTGGGTGTTACTTTGGGCATTAGGCATTGTTAAAGAACTACATTATCCAGATACAATTGCCGATTGTGATTTTGCAGTGCAAGTGGTCTCTGTGTGTGGCTCATTTGATGAGTTTATGCAGCAAATTGAATTAAGAAGTATCGATGAAATTTTAGATCAGGCGGATCTGATCTATCGCTATGATTGTGCATGTGTAGATGCCCGCTTAAAACAACAGAACGCGCCTGAAAATTTAAATGCTTCGGTTGTTGTCGAGCGCCATGGCGCTTTAAATTGGCTGATACAACGCGATGGAGACTGGGATCATCCTGATTAAATACATAAAAATTAAAATATTTCAGCCTAAAAATGATTTTTCCTATTAAAGCAGTTAGAAATGCTGGTGTTATCTTGTCCACAAATTGGATGAAAAAGAGTAAACTTAGCGCTCTCTTATTCGCCTTGTGGGTAAATTGATGCGACGTTTATCGACTCAGGATCAGAACTTTAAACAGATTTTTGCTGAACTCTTAGCATTTGAAACTGTGAATGATCCTCAATTAGTACAAACTGTGGACCAGATCATTGCTGATGTTCGTCAGCATGGTGATAAACATGTACTTAAATTAACGCAGCAGTTCGATCGACATCCAGCGCATCAATTCTCTGATTTAGAACTGACCCAAGCCCAACTGAAAACTGCATTTGAAGGCTTAAGCACTGAAATTCGTGAAGCTTTGGAATTAGCTGCAAAACGCATTCGATCTTTCCACCAAGCACAAAAGCAAGAGGGCTGGACATATGTGGATGAACTCGGTAATACCTTAGGTCAGAAAGTTACACCGCTTGATCGCGTGGGGATTTATGTGCCTGGTGGCTTAGCGTCATATCCGTCATCGGTGTTAATGAATGCTTTGCCAGCACATGTAGCGGGTGTTCCTGAAATCATTATGGTGGTTCCAGCCCCGAATGGTGAATTGAATCCATTGGTGTTAGCTGCTGCCTATTTGGCAGGGGTAAGCCGTGTATTTACTATTGGTGGAGCACAAGCCGTTGCAGCATTGGCTTATGGAACAGAAACCATTCCTGCGGTCGATAAAATCACAGGACCAGGGAACCGCTTTGTAGCAGCTGCGAAGCGTTCTGTTTTTGGACAGGTCGGGATTGATATGATTGCAGGGCCTTCGGAAATTTTAGTCTATGCCGAAGGTGAAAATAATGCTGAATGGTTAGCCATGGATGTCTTGTCTCAAGCAGAGCATGACACCGTTGCGCAAGCCATTTTCATTACCCCAGATGAAACGCTGTTAAATGCAGTTGAAGCTGCAATTGAAAAGCATTTAAGTGAATTGCCAAAAGCAGAAATTGCCAAAACGTCGATTCAAAATCGTGGTGCCTTGGTATTGGTCAAAGATCGTGCAGAAGCAATTGAGCTGATTAACCAAGTGGCTCCAGAACATCTGGAACTTTGCCTTGATGAAGCTGAATTAATGAGCCAAGCGATTCGTCATGCGGGTGCAATCTTCATGGGACGTTATTCACCAGAAGCGATTGGGGACTATTGTGCAGGTCCAAACCATGTCTTGCCGACATCGGGTACTGCACGTTTTTCTTCACCGCTCGGTGTTTATGATTTCCAGAAGCGTTCAAGCCTGATTATGTGCTCTGAAGAGGGCGTGAAGAGCTTGGCAAAGGCAGCGGATGTTCTTGCGGTACAAGAAAATCTTGATGCTCATGCACGTTCAGCCCGTTATCGTTACCAATAACTGATTCAAAGATTGATAGGGGCTGGTTAGCCCCTTTTTTAGGATACATGAGAGTAGAACAATGACGTTTACAACAGAACAAATGCGTTTTTGGAGTCCGGAAGTTCGTGAATTAGAGCCTTATGTGCCGGGTGAGCAACCTAAAATTCAGAACTTGCTCAAACTGAATACCAACGAAAATCCATATCCACCATCGCCAAAAGTTGTGGCAGCGGTTGAAGCGGTTTTGGCTCATCAAGCAGATGCGCTACGTCTTTATCCAGATCCTGATGCAACGGCACTCAAGCAGGCGATCGCAGCACAGCAACAGGTGGATATCAGCCAAGTCTTTGTGGGCAATGGTTCTGATGAGGTGTTGGCACATATTTTTAAAGCCTTTTTTATTCAAAAAGAGCCGATTCTTTATCCAGATATTACTTATAGTTTTTATCCTGTTTATAGCCAGTTTTTTGCAATGCAAACCAAGCAGATTCCATTGAATGACAAGTTCGAAATTGATGTATCGGATTATGCACAGGAAAATGGTGGGATCATCATTACTAATCCGAATGCGCCAACCAGTATTGCATTAGGATTAGCGCAGATTGAGCAGGTGCTTAAAGCTAATCCTGATCGCGTGGTAGTGATTGATGAAGCCTACGTCGATTTTGGTGCAGAATCAGCAGTACAATTGGTCAATCGATACGAAAACTTGGTGGTTTGTCAAACGACATCGAAATCTCGTTCATTGGCTGGTTTACGGGTTGGTTTTGCGATTGCGCAAGCACATTTGATTGCTGCACTTGAAGCAGTGAAGAATAGTTTTAACTCTTACCCAATGGATCGTTTCGCGATTGCAGCAGCTGTCGCATCATTTGAGGACCAAGCTTATTTTGAAGCGCAATGTCAAAAAGTAATTGCGAGTCGAGAACAATTGGTAAGTAGTCTTGCAGATTTAGGCTTCAAGGTTTTGCCATCCAAAGCCAATTTTATCTTTGCGACGCATCCACAACATGATGCGGCACAACTTGCCCAACAACTGCGTGAACAGGGCATAATTGTTCGTTACTTCAACAAACCACGCATCAATCAATTCTTACGTATTACGATTGGCACCGATGAACAAAACCAACGTTTGGTGGATACACTGAAAACAAAAATTCTGTAAATCTGTATTGAGCCTTATTGTTCAGAACTCTGCCATGTATTGAGTAAATCAAGCATGGCAGAAATTTTATCAAAGCATTCTTGATATTCGGCTTCTGCATCAGAGGCGATGGTAATCCCACCACCAGCCCACATCGATAATTGATTTTGGTATTGCTGAATACTGCGAATCAAAATATTCCAACAACCCGTTCCATCAAAATTAAAATAACCCAAACTACCACAATAGGCACCACGTGGTGCGCCTTCAAGTTCTTCGATAATCTGCATCGCCCGGATTTTGGGTGCACCTGTAATCGAGCCACCCGGAAGTGCCGATAACAACATTTGCATCGGGTTAATCTCGGGTTTTAAAGTCGCGGTAATTTCACTGACCATGTGATGGACTTGATTAAAACTCTCAATTTCAAAGAGTTTGGTGGTATTGACCGATCCTGTTTCTGCATAGACACTCAAATCATTACGTAGAAGATCTACAATCATGACATTTTCAGCTTGGTCTTTTTTAGAATGGCTGAGTTTATCTTTGGAGATTTTGTCTTGCTCAGGATCAGCAAAACGGGGCATGGTTCCCTTAATTGGGCGTGTTTTTATTTTTCGATTCGTTTGAAACTCAATAAACAGTTCAGGCGAGCAGCTGAGTAATTCGAAATCATTTATTTTGAGATAACCTTCATAAGGTGCATGGGTCAGATCCCATAAATCTTGTGCACGGCTTAAAAGTGAGCCTTGTGTCTGAGCGACAAACTCTTGGGTTAAGTTAATTTGATAGCAATCTCCTGCCTTAATGTACTCTTGAACTTGATCAAATGCACTGCGATATTGTTGTTTGGTCCAGCGCGGCTGACATAGTTTATTTAAAGAAAGCAGGGGCAGTTGTTTGGAGGTGTTTATCAAATTAATAAGGTATTGGTAGATGCTTTTAGCCTGATTTTCATCACTGTAAAAATACCAAGCCTCATTTTCGTATTTTAGAAAGCTAGAATATTGACCTAAGAAAAAACTTGGCTGTGAATGCATATCAATGTTGACAAACTGGTCTGCGCTATAGTCATAACTAAAGAAACCAATATAGCCACCCTGAAATCCAGAAGTATTCCCAGAAGATGAGGTGTGGTGAAATTTAGAAAATTCTGAAAGGGACGTAGTTATTGAGGTGGTTTGATATTGATTGATCTGTGTTTGTTGAAATTGTTGAAGCCTAGCGTGCTGAAAAACTAAAAACTCTTTGGGTAAAAATGCAATAACAGGCATATTTTGGTCATGTAAGTAAACCAATCCGGTTAAATCATATAGTCGGGACAGAAGATCAAATGCAGAAGTGAGTTGCGTGTTAAGCTTTTGTTGAAAATAAGACATAAAAACGGAAATACTTGCATATACATTTGGAAAGAAGAATTGTACTACATTCAAAAAAATGTGACTGGCTTTTATCAAGTCATTCGGTGCAAAGTGAATGGTGTTTCAATAGAGTTAGGGTATTGTATTTATACTTGGATTAAAGTTGATGGGCTGTGGATTGAACCCGAGCGTAGTAACCCATTTTGTTAACAGTTTTGTGCTCAAGATCAGAACTGGATGACTGAAGTTATAAGACACATCATGTTTGTTGTTAATGTGGATCATGTATAAATTATCAATTTATACATGTGCTTATAGATTAAAAAAAGAAAATTGCCGAATTGAGCGTTTTATATGCCGTTTATCGGGTAGTAGTTAAAAAGCAATTAACAGGAGTTGAACATAAAATAACAAACGGGTAATTTAGTAATTGCTAAGCGAACTACTCAAGGATTGGAAGTTCTAGTTGTCATTTAATAATAAAACGACCGTGGACAGTTTAGAGTAGTGTAAGTCAAAAAATAAATGCTCTTGGGAGAGTGCTCAATGAAAATGTTTGCTAAACTAGCTTTAGTTTCTTCAATGGCGATTAGCGCAAATGCAATGGCTATGCAGTCAATGGATGATGCTGCACTAAGCGCTGCAACTGGTCAAGATGGTATTAACATTGGTCTAGGTGTTACATCTGTAACGATCGATAAATTATTAATTCATGATAATGATGGTTATGCGAACAACGGTGCAGCAGCAGGTACTATTGGTTCTGGTGGTACAGGTACAGCGGGTGCGATTGTTGTAAACAACGTGGCAATTACACCAAATATGGATGCATTATTGCCTTCTCATAATTTGGCTGATTTAAAAATTGATACAGATGCGGGCACTACAGCAACAGGTGGTGCGTTCCTTAATGTGGCAGCGAAAGTATCTGGTTTGAATATCAATGTTGGTAAAATTGAAGTGGCGGCTTCAGGCACAGCAGGTACAACTAATATTCAACGTGGTACGACTGGTACGGCAAATGAAATCTTATCTGGTTTGACTTTAAAAACCGGTACGATGGATGCAAATATTCAGTTAGGTGCTGCTCCTCAAGGTGCAATGATCATGTTGAATACGACCATGACTGGCGGTTTGGAAATTACTAACCTCGGTATCAAAGATAAATCAACAATTGGTCAAACTACTTTATCTGGTGTTGCAAGTACACTTGCTGGTGAAATCCACTTAGACAGCATTAAGGTTGCTGATAATGGTGGTACTGACATGACTGTTAAAGCGAATGTTAGTGTTGTTGGTGAAAGTACTGCTGGTGCTAAAGACGGATACTTAAGAATCGTTAGCCAATCTCCAGCAAATGGCTCAGATATTTATATCAAAGGTGTTCATTTAGGTAGTGCTAATGCAGGTTCAATTGGTGATGTAGAAATTCAAGGTTTGAAAACTACATATTCTGGTGGTAACGGTGCAGCAATTACGATTTCTGGTCACTAATCAGTTCTCAAACAAAAAAAGCGCTTTTGCGCTTTTTTTGTTTTTAATACCTTAGTTTTTTTCAAAAATACAGGAAAATATATCCAATAAAGACTGTATCGACCTAACTGCCACAGTTGTTATTTTATGCCTATAGTTCAATCATTTTTGCCTGAGAATATCATGCTTATCTCGTGTTTAAAAAGAGAGAAGAAAAGAATTCTTTGTTATAGAATTGTTTGCTTGAAACGTTAAACTGTTTAATCGTAGAGCTAATTATAAAAAAAATAACATTTCGTCAAAAAAAACCAAAAAAAAGATGTATTTTTTTAGAAAAAAAGGTATCTTCAATTTGCAGGGATGTAGTGTCAGTAGACACTGAAAATAAAATGAATAAGGCAAGTGTTGCCATTGTTAGAAAAAGAGACTTATGTTAGAGATCGCTTTAGGCTCGGCATTGATGTATTACTTTACAACGCAAGCCTTTGAAATAGAAAAAAAACCAGAGGGGACTGTGTATTACACAGAAACCTTGGACTCTCGTTATCCTTCTTTCACTCGTAATCACCGTGAATCGGTTGTCATTAAACCAGCAATAGAAGAGCAATTTCGTGGGATTGTACGCCAAGCCTATGATTATAGCTGTGGATCTGCTGCATTGACGACCTTATTAAATGGCTATGGTGGTTTGCGACTGACTGAACAACAAACCATGAGTGGTCTGCTGCAATATGGGGAATATCAACGAATTATTGAGCGCCGTAGTTTCTCCTTGTTAGATATGAAACGTTTTGTCTCAGCTTTAGGAATTAATAGTGGTGGATATCGGGGGGAGTTTTCTGATCTTATTTCATTAAAACAGCCAGCGATTGTTCCTATTACTTATGCTGGATTTAAACATTTTGTAGTATATAAAGCATATAAAGATGGAAGGGTTTATGTGGCTGATCCTGCCTTAGGCAATATCAGCTTTGATGAAACTCGATTTAAAGAAATATGGGATAACAATACTTTATTTATTGTAGATATTCCTCAGCAATACCAAAAGAGTTTATTGGCTTTACAAGATGCGGATATGCGTCATGTTGAGGATGCCACAGTAAACCGATATGCACTTGCTGAGATTCAATTTCCTACACAGAAATTTGAACGAATTGCGGATAAAGCTTCAACCATGCGTCGAGTGTTGGATTCTGATCCAAAATCTGCAACTTATAATCAGCCGATAACCACCTATATGCGCTTATATTACAAGCGGAAGTAAGTTTAGAAAAATCAGTAAAATTAATGTAATAGGATGTAAAAGTAAAATGAATGGTACATGGATGAATATGAGTGTGTTGGCCTTAAGTTTAAGTGCAATCACATCAACACTTTATGCAGCAGAGCAACAGCCCTCTGTGGATGCTCAAGTTGAGCAGTCTGAATCAGCAACAGAGGCTAAAAATACTGCTGCTGAAAACTCAACAGCTCAAGTGGGGGCAACGGCTGCTGTTACGGGGAATAGTCAAGCAGATCAGGCAGCGAATGCATTACAGAAAAAAGAAAGTGATGCAACCCAAGAAACAAATTTACAAGAAGTCTTTACCTCAAATGAACGTCAGTACTCGTTAATTAAAAAAGGTGTTTTTTCATCTTATTATGACTTGGATTATACCTATTATCGCGATAGCCGCCTTGATCTGGCAATGAATGATAGTAATAGTTCATTATCAAGATTACGGGTAGAAGAAGATGCCAACCATACCTTGACCAATACCTTTACGGTTCAATATGGTTTATTAGACAATGTTACTTTATCTGCATCATTGCCTTTTGTTGCAAAAAAAGACTTATTAAAAGATCAGACAACCGCAGGTCTTGGGGATATTAATTTTGGTGCGCGTTGGGAACCATTTCCATTAAAGCAAGGCCGCTTGCCATTGGTCTTATTTGGTAGCCTTTCGACCAAAACGGGGGATAGTCCTTACGATGTTGGAATGGATGAACTATCTACAGGTAAGGGATATTACTCAGTTGGTGCTGGGGCAAGTACACGTAAATATATTGACCCAGTTGTATTATTTGCTTCAGTTTCAACAAGTTATGGTTTTAAAGAGTCTGGTTTAAATCAACAGCGCGGTGCTAACATAAATACTGGTAGTCCTCGTATTCTCGAAAGTTTTGATCCTGGGCTTAGTGGTGGATTTTCTTTCGGATTTGCATACTCCTTTAACTATGACGTGTCTTTAACTATGTCATATCAACAAAGCTTTAATACTGGTGCAAAGTTCTATTTCAGTGAGGGAGAAAGCTATAAATCAGCAGACCAAAGTAGTGCCATGTTGTCATTTGCTTTGGGGGTACGTGTTTCACCTGAAACTATTGTCAATGGTACGGTTGGTATTGGTTTAACTGAAGATGCACCAGATGTATCACTGGGCTTGTCTTTCCCGCTTGATATTATCGGTTTTGGTAAAAAAGTCCGTTAAGGAGATATAATAATGGTGAAAAGCCTTAGATTATGTCCATTAACGATAGCAATTTTTTTTGCGGGACTATCAAGTGCGACACATGCACAACTTGGACAAGATTTATCCGTAGATTTACGTTCTTTGGCATTGGGGAATGCCGTAACTGCTGACCCACCTGGTATTAGTGCTGTTCACTTTAACCCAGCAGCACTTGCCAAGCTGGATGGACTACAAACAGATGTACAAGGGATTCTCGCTAATTTTGCAATTAAGCGGGATTATTCAGCGCCAGCAGGTTATAACGTTTTTGGTTATTCTGATGATCCACTTGTTTGTAATGACGGACCTGAAGTTGATTCAAATATTTGTACCAATTTTAAAGGTACTGTAAGTGGTGATGTCGAATATGCCAGTATTTATGTGCCTATTCTAAAGAAAATTGTTGATTTAGGTCCTAACTCTCCTTTGGTTGCTCCAACCGCTGGTATTTCTTATAAGCCGCCAGGCTCAAAAGTGACGTATGCGACAGCTGTATATGCCCCGCTTGTCGCTGGATTCGGAGCAGAAGATGGTAACCCGAGTAACTATATGGGACAACAGGTTGCATTAGAACGGATTACTTATTTATCACCATCTTTTGGTTATCAGGTGAATGATAATCTATATCTAGGCGCATCTTTCGGGATGTCTTACCAAGCTATTGCGCTGAAAACAGATTTACGTTTCCCTAATGAATTAATTGGCGTTCTTCGTATGGTTGATGAAGTCGTTTGTGGGCCATTTAAACAAAACGGGGACATTATTACCGATCTTTTACTGTTCGGTATGTGTAATGCGAAGGAGGGAATGAACCCATTCAATAAAGTTGGTGCTTTAGATGTCTCTTTAGAGCAGTCTCTAAGTCCAAGTTATAACTTGGGTTTACTGTGGGAACCAACGGATGATTTTAGTTTTGGTATGGTTTATCAAAGTGAAGCTAAAATGCGTCTGCATGGCAAATATCTCATCAATGTCGCGAATGCGCCACGAGAGTTAATTGCAGGTCTCAACTCATCTGCAACAGGACAAATTCTCGCTGCAATTTTAGGTTTTCCTGGTTATGCACCTGCTGTTGAGTCTGGCTTATTAGCAATGGATTTTAAGTATCCACAGCATTTCAAAGCAGGGATCAAATATAAAATATTACCTGACTTACAAATGAACTTTGATTTGGGTTGGACTGACTTCTCGGCTTGGGATAAATTCAAATTTGAATTTGATCGGCAGATTTCCTTATTAAAAGTTGCCAAATTACTTTCTGCCGATGTGACAGATCGTTCATTGTCCTTGCCATTAAAATTCCAATCTTCTTGGCGTTGGGGAATTGGGTTTGAGTACTCGGCAACAGACCGTCTGAAATTACGGATGGGCTATGAGCCACGTACGAGCTCTATTCCAGATGATAAGCGAAATACGATGGTGCCAATTAACAATGCGCAATTGTTTGGTTTAGGTGTCGGTTATCGTTTCGATCAAGATACTGACTTGGATTTATCAATTGGTTTCTTGCGTAGTCGTGATGATATTCCGGCAAATACCAGTAGTTTATCCAATAAAACAGGGGTAGATAATCTCTTGCTAAACCCGTATGCGGGCTTAAATGTGAAAACAAATACCAAAGTCACTTTACTTGGGATTAATTACAGAACAAGATGGTAATGAAAAAGAAAAGTACTCAACATCAGACACTTGCAATTTCATTATTTTGCTTAATGATGGCAAGTGTCTCAGGCGTTTATGCAGATGGCTTCTATACGATTATTGGACCCGATGGTCGTCCAATGGTAGTGCCGATGAAAATTGGGAAAAAAGAATTAGAGCCAAATAAGCAGAAGCAGGAACTTCGTACTGAAAAAGCCCCAGCGTCAGTTATCGATCATTCAAATACAGTAAAGCCTGCCGTTGAACCGGTTCAACAGAAGAAAATTGAATCTTCTCAGTCATCTGATCTAGGACAGAATCCATCCAAGATAACTAAAAAGATTGACGTTACGGAGCCAGTGATCACAATAGCTGAGCCTAAAATAGAATCAAGCCTTCCAGCTAAAGTGATCAACAAGGATTCAGAAAAAGTTGTTTCGAAAACTGTCGAAAAATCAAAAGCCACCCAGACATCTTCAAATACTTTGACGATAGAAAAGCCAATAATCGACAAAAAATCAGCGATTATAGAAAAAGCTGCTTTGACTCATAGCGCTTCTAATGAGGTACTTTCATCTACTGGATTTAGTCAGGTAGATGGTGTTAAGTATGTCAATAGTGAATATTTAGAAAACCAAGAGTTTAATTTAGATGGTAAAAAGCGTTTCTATACCATGCCTGATGGTACTGGCCGTTTGGAAACCATTGAAAGGAAGAAAGGCGTGAGTCGTTCGGTCTTGGATAAATTGCTCAATCGTTCACAACAATCAACAGCACCAATTGCATTGGCAGGAACTTATGTGCGTTTATCCAGTGAAGATTTAAAATCTGCATTTGAGAATGACCGCTGTTTTATTGATGGCTATAAAAAATCGATTAAAACACTTAAGCCGAATAAAGATGTAGGGCTTTGGCCACGTAAACCACTGAAAGAAAAATTTGAATATGAGTTGGTCAAAATCGACCCCGCTATTCAATATATGCAGATAGACTCATATTCTTCAAACAGTGAAAAACCAGTCTATTATTGGCCACTCGTTGTATTTTTGGACGAAAAAGGCTGTATTGAAGAAGGCGTAAGTGGATTTAAGAGTACGAAAACGGTTGCGACGGTATTACAACATTCTGCGATTCAAGGTGTGATAAAAGTACCTCAGGGTGCTCATTACATGATGATGACACCGTTAGCATCTGCAGTTGATGTCTCTGAGCCTGAACTCTCAAATCAAGGACAGTTAAAAATTTCTGTTTTACAGTAAGCATGGATAGGATTAATCAATGATGAACAAAAAGATATTATTACCATTTGCTTTTTCAGCATTGGCTATTTTTTTACATGGATGCGGTAGCGAAAGTACGAAAATTAATGAAGATCCAACAAAAGGCACGATAGGCGTTACCTCAAATACCAGTTGCAGTATTAGTGCAACAGACTGCTTGCAATTTGTATTGGATTACCCAGTAGCAGGTCTAAATTTTGATTGTAGCAGTGATAAAGTCAATCATTTTGCGACGAAACTGGATAGCAACATCGTTACTGGGGCTTGTAAATTAGGTGATACCGTTAGTTTTTATTTACAGGGAGCAGAAAGCTCAAGAAAAATCAGTTTGGGCACGATTCAATTAGATAAAATCACTAAAACAAAAGTGGCTGGGGTACCCGCACGAATTCGGATTGTTGATCTTGCGATGGGACTGACAGGCCAAACACCTGCTAGTTTAAGTATGAGCGACGATACCATAAGAGTAGCGATGGCTTTGGTGAAAATTTTCCAGAGTCAAAGTATTGCTGATGATACTAATACGATTGGTGACGTACAACCGATTGAATTCACGCCTGAAAAGAAAAATACACTTTCTAGTATAAGTGGCGATATTGGTGCTACAGAATTAAAGAACGGTGCTTATGCGGGGATTCTCAAACCATGGCTGAATGTCAGTAAAATCAGTGATGAACAAGCATTTGCAGTGGTTACTCAATTACTGAATTTAAGTAATATGGGAGTTTGGTATGCCGAATTACCTATTTTTAAAGCAGGAAGTAATGGAGCGGTTGTTGAGGTTCCTAATGAGGGAAGTGGTGTATTTCCTGATGGGCTGTTTGGATGTAATAGAGACCTGTATACAGACTGTCTTAATACTAAAGATGGTAAAGGTGCAAATTTATTACACTCGATGGGGCGGTTTGAGCTATTGACTGATCGTCAGGGATATATCATTGGTTCTGGCCAACAGTGGCGTGGTAGCCCAGTGATTAACAATAATATTGTATCTCCACCGATAGTGTTGCTTGGTACGACTAAACCTGACAAGCTGCAAATCAAAGCGCAAAATCAATGGTTTAACTTGATTAATCAGGAAATTAACCCAAATCAGCCGTTACGCTTCACATTAAACAGTAATGCAGCTGAAGATGTGTTAATGACGCAAGGGAAATTGATTAACGGTACCAATATTGCGAGTACCGAAGCGGTCTACCGACAGTTGATGAAATTTAAATCTACAGATCCATTTAATAATGCAAAAGATCTAGGCGCGTGGCAGCAAAATGTTGCAGGTGTGAATTATAAAGGGGTAACGGATGTATTTAAGGTCAACCCAGCCAGCTATTTACCAAAAGATGTCTTTACCACAGAAGCTAATGTTCGGTCTGGACAACGTTATGCTTTCCCTCTCTATGCAACGCTGACCTTTAAATTTCAGGATACGACTATTGCACCAGTGGATTTAGGTATTGTGATTGATGAGCATGGTGATATTCGTACTGACATTAAAAAAGATGCAACAGCAACGGATATGTCTGGAAACTGCGCCAAAGCAGAGCCACAACCAGATGGTAGCTTGCTTGATGAATATGGTGTAACACAGTATCGGATAGGTACGACAGGTGGAGCACTTTATTCAGCCAATGATAAATCGATTACGGTACGGATGATTTTTGCAAATTCAAGATTTGGTGCGATTGATGGGGTATTACTTGGTTTGAATTTTACCTCTTTAAATGGCCAAAATAATATTAGTGGTGCAAAAATCAATGTGCATAATTTATTGAATGGTCAGGCCACAGGAATTAACTTGACCAACTTCTCCAACAATACGGTGTCTTGGCTGAATAATTCTGCTTTATATATGACATCTTATATCAATGCTTATGATAAAGAGGGAACAGATAAGAGCAAATTTGTTGAACCAACAGCTCAAGAACGTGCATTTGCAAAAGGTTATCAAGGAACCGCCAGTATCCGTATTGCAGATCAAAAAATTCCAGCATGTAATGCCATTAAGATTAAGTCTTAATTGAGGCAATAAAAAAGACCGCATCTGCGGTCTTTTTTATTTTAACCCGTATGATCAAGTCGGGTTCCGAGTGTTTCTAAATGGGGTGGAAAGAGTCCGGTCTTGCGGTCAGCAAAATAATGTCGAAGCGTCTGCTCCACACTTGGGAAAGCCAGTTCTGTCCATGGGATTTCATGCTCTTCGAATAGACGGCATTCAATGCTTTCTTCACCTGCACCAAATAAACCTTGTTTTAAATGAGCCTTAAATAATACATAGATCTGTCCAATACGCGGGATATTGTACATACAGTACAATTGTTCGATCTCTACTTCGGCTTCTGCCTCCTCACGGGTTTCACGGGCGGCACCTTGTTCCATGGTTTCAAATAATTCCATATAACCTGCGGGCAAGGTCCAAAGGCCATAGCGAGGTTCAATTGCACGGCGACAAAGTAAAACTTTGTCATCCCAAAGAGCCAATGCGCCGCAAATCACTTTTGGGTTTTCGTAGTGAATGTTGCCACAATGAGTGCAGACAAGTCGTGATTTATGATCACCTAGTGGAATTTTTGCTTCAGTTTGATGTCCACATACAACGCAAAAGCTCATAATTATCATCAGCCGTAGAGATGACTCAGCATAACTGAATTTTGATGACTTCGCATCATGATCTATGATTGCAGTTAAAAATTCGGCTATGATGCTAATTAAGGAATAAGAGAAAAAGAGATGAGTCATATGGAAGAACCATCGTTAATACAGCTTTTACAACAACGGTTGCGTTTTTCCAAACGAATCCAGCAGGCAGATGCCGCTGTTTTGATTGCGATTACCCACGAGCCCCAGCCGAAGGTTTTACTGACACGCCGTTCGATGCAATTATCTCAACATGCGGGTGAGGTCTCTTTTCCTGGTGGGAAAAGAGACCCGAGTGACACCAGTAATATTGTGGTCGCCTTACGTGAGGCACAAGAGGAAACCGCACTGAATCCGTTTGATGTCAAACTATTGGGCGATTTGCCAATCCAGCGTGCCCGCAGTGGTTTGTCTGTTAAACCGATCGTGGGATTAATACCTGCTCAAGTGGATTTAATTGCTCAGCCTACCGAAATTGACCGAATTTTCTTTGCACCTTTACAAGAGCTGATTGATGCTCCACCTTTGCCTTATGAAGTGCGTTTAGCTCGACAGTCGCTTTATTTTCCGAGTATGCAGGTCGAAAGTGAAATTGTCTGGGGATTGACGGCCCGCATGCTAATTTCTTTATTCCAATACGGGTTGGGCTATCAAAAACACTGGCCGTTTTTGGTGAATCCACCACATTTTGGTTTATCTAAGTTTTAATCTTTAAGAGTATTTATCATGCTGTATACCTATCAGGGATTGAGTCCAAAAGCGTTACATGAACCTTGGGATGGTTGGGTTGCACCAACGGCTACTGTGATTGGCCAAGCGGAATTAGGGCGTCAGGTCAGCATCTGGTTTGGTGCTGTGGTTCGTGCTGATAATTGTGTGATTCGTATTGGTAACTTTTCCAATATTCAGGAAAATGCAGTGTTACATACTGACGCAGGCATTGAATTGAATGTGGGTGAATATGTCACGATTGGCCATAAAGTAATGCTGCATGGGTGTAGCATTGGTGATAATTCACTGATTGGTATGAATGCAGTAATTCTGAATCATGCCGTGATTGGGAAAAACTGTATTATTGGCGCTAATGCATTAATTCCTGAAGGAAAAATTATTCCAGATAATTCGGTGGTCATGGGTTCACCTGGTAAAGTGGTGAAAACCTTAGATGAGCAGGGCGCTGCACGATTACGTTTCAGTGCCTTACATTATGCAGAACATTATAAAAAATTATTAGATTTAGAGCCGTTCCAGTTCTAATCATTGCAGTTGAAGAAGCCAAGTTTATACTTGGCTTTTTTATGGCGATAAAAAGACAATAACTCGCCTATCGCGTTTGAGTGGAGTATGATACGCGATGTTTTTTATCTCTTTTTCTCTAAGGTTTTTGCATGAAGTTGCTGGCATTGGAAACTGCAAATGAGCAGTGTTCTGTTTCATTCATCCATGATAATGAAGAACTCTATTTTCAATTGGATGAGCGAACCAAAGCACAAACCCAAACCATTTTGCCTTTAACTGAACAAGCCTTATTGCAAACTGGAACTGAGCTGGCCGATTTAACTGCGATTGCATTTAGCCGGGGTCCTGGTTCATTTAGCGGAGTACGCATTAATGCAGCGGTGGCACAGGCCCTCGCATGGTCTCAGGATTTACCTGTGATTCCTGTTTCTAGTTTACAGGCATTGGCGCAGGCGGCTTATCGTCTTAAGGGCTTAGCGCAAGTAACGGCGGTACTCGATGCACGTATGCAAGAAGTTTATATTGCGAATTTTAGTCTGGATGCACAGGGCATCATGCAGGCTATTGATGATGAGAAATTGTTGAATTATGAACAGGCTAGTGCCTATTGTAAATTTATAGCCATTGGCTCGGGTTCAGAATTAATTCAGCCCACCGAAATAAACTTAGAAGAGATTTCTGATCATCAATCCACAAATGTGAGTATCAAGGCAACGGCACAAGATATTGCTGCAATTGCTCGAGTTTATGCTGCACAACAAAAATGGGTGGATGCTGAACAGGCATTGCCAGTGTATTTACGTGATGATGCTTGGAAAAAAATTCCCGAACAAGGTAAATCGAATTAAGGTTAATTATGGATCTTTTATTGCTATTTAAAGCAGCAATTATGGGATTGGTGGAAGGGATTACCGAATTCCTCCCCATTTCGAGTACAGGGCACCTGATTTTAACAGGCCAGTTACTAGATTTCTGGACGGTTGAAAAACGAGATATGTTCGCGGTCGCAGTACAGATTGGTGCGATTGCTGCCGTAATTTATGAATATTGGGGTAAATTGTGGGGTGCACTCATTGGTGCGCTGACGGGGCAGGAACAAGGACGCCGTTTAAGTCTTAACTTGATTATTGCTTCAATCCCGATTGTGATTATTGGGCTGACCTTCGGTGATGTGGTCAAGGCTTATTTATTTAATGCGATTACAGTTGCGATTGCCTTGATTGTGGGTGGCTTTATTATTTTATGGGCGGAACGCCGTCCACATCAGATTGTTACGCAAGAAGTTGATGATCTGAGTTTTAAACAAGCTACTTTAATTGGTTTGATCCAGTGCTTGGCTTTATTTCCAGGAACGTCTCGTTCTGGTTCGACCATTATTGGCTCATTATTCTTAGGCGTATCACGTAAAGCAGCTGCAGAGTTTTCCTTCTTTTTAGGAATTCCAGTACTGATGGGTGCAGGCTTACTGGATATGTACAAGATGCGTCATGAGTTGCATAGCAATGACATGCTGGTATTAGGCGTTGGAATTATCGTTGCTTTTATTTCAGCATTGATAGTGATCCGTGCGTTGATCCGTTATGTGTCTAAACACGACTTCACTGCATTTGCTTATTATCGCATTATCTTTGGTTTATTTATTCTCGTGACATGGTGGACAGGTTGGGTGCATTGGTAATGCAGATGGGGTGTTGGTATGCAGCGGAATATGAACAGCCGTTTCAACAACTACAGAACCGTTTAGCTGCACTGAATGTGCAGCTCAATGGACAAGTGGTTGAAAAAATCAATGCCCGTTTTTTACGCTTGAATCCTGACATGGCACTGGTTCTTGACGAGGATGGTCTCAGCCTTGCCGCCAATGGGATGAAAATGCAGCCGGATTGGCGTGCAGAAATTGCTCGTCTGAAAAGAGCCAGCCTAAAATCTGAAATGATTGCACGCGCATGCCAGTTGGGGGAAAAACCAACGTTGATTGATGCGACTGCCGGTTTAGGTCATGACAGTTTACTCATGGCTTATTTAGGTGCTGATGTTCGTTTGGTTGAACGTCATCCAATCTTGTTTGTGCTATTGGAATATAGCAAAGCAAGTGCTGAACAAGATCCTTTTTTGCAAAGCTTTATGCAGCGGATAACGTTGATTTATGCGGACTCCAACACGTATTTACAGCAACTGGTTCAGCATGGTGAGCAAGTGGATGTGGTGTATTTAGATCCAATGTTCCCACAGCGTGATCAGAATCAGCAGGCTGCCAAGAAACAGGCACAAGTCAAAAAACAAATGCAATTATTGCATATGTTGTTGCCTGAAGATGGGGAAATGGATTTAGGTGATCAATTGCTACATTTAGCAACACAGATTGCGAAGCGTGTCATAGTGAAACGTCCACGTCACGCAGTCTATTTGGCAGATCAAATTCCAGATCATCAATGGTTAGGTGATGCCTGTCGTTTCGATGCTTACTTTCCAAAAGATTAAATTTAAATCGGAATTGAATGATTGTTTGGCTTGCGTCAATGCTCGGTAAAAATTTGTGATATAGTGCAAAAGCATGATTGCTAAAAAATTCTTGTCGAGCTTACACTACAGTCACGCATTGCGTCTTTTAGGAAAAGTACTGCGCATTCAATCATTAGAATGGCATATTTTCAGTTTAGGCTTGAAAAGAGAAACTCCCGAAGAATTTTATGATAGACCTCAAACCCTCCATTAATATCTGGCATGATTTTAAAAGTAACCAAATTGCTGGCATGTGGTTGTTTCTGGGGTCACGTCGTTCCTTGCAGGTCGTCCATCCCTCGATTACCCAACTCATTATCTGGGGTATTTTAGGTGGCTGTACTAACTCGCTTTATAGCTGGCTGGTTGCTGGACAGATGGGGGAGTTTAATACACAAGGCCTGATTGGCTATGCCCTTTGGCCATTTATTGCCTTGATTGTCGGTATTTTCCTGTCGCAACGCATGAATCAGCCACGCTTAATGCTAGTGCCAGCATTGTTATGGCTGGTACTGGATACCAATATTCTGCTGTTGCAATGCATCATTCAATATCTTGGCTCAAACGGCTATCTCAATTTTATTCCTGACAGTATTTATAACGGTTTTTTACCGCCTTTATTTGTTGGGCTGTTTGTTTGGCAAAGTCTTGCAGTCATTTGGGTGTTTTCTCGCGCTTTAAACTGGCCATGGTGGGAACGTGCTTTGGTCTTTGTCGCCACCATTGCCACCATGGTGGTTTGGCAACTTTCAGTGAAAGATCAGCCAATCTGGAAAGTTGAAGAAACGCCACCAAGCTTTGCCGAAAATGCATTTTATGCACAAAGTCATTTGCTTGATAAAGCATTGAATCAGATTCAATATGGCGATATTGCCAAAAGTCACTGGTACTTTATGGGAGTCGCGGGCGATAGTTATGTGGATGTATTTAAGTCTGAAATCGAACGTATAAGAGAACAGTTCGATACGCGTTTTGGCACCTTTGGACGTTCTATTATGCTGATTAATAATCCAGCAACACGTTTGGACGTACCGATTGCATCTAAAACCAGTATGGAGTTGGCTTTACGCCGTATTGGTCAACAAATGAATCGCGACAGTGATGTCTTGTTTCTTTACATGACTTCACATGGTGAGCGGAATCATTTTGAAATTGAAAATGCACCTTTGGATTTAGATCAAGTTGATCCTAAATGGTTGAGGGAAACACTGGATAAGTCGGGTATTCGCTGGCGTGTGATTGTGATTTCAGCCTGTTATTCAGGGAGTTTTATTCCTGCATTACAGTCACCAGATACTTTAATTATTACGGCCTCTGCGGCGGATAAAACCTCTTTTGGCTGTAACAACGAAGCGGATTATACTTATTTCGGTCGAGCATTTTTTGACTTGGCAATGCGCGAACAATATTCAATGAAAACCGCATTTGAGCAGGCCAAACAAACAGTGACCAAATGGGAGGTTGCGCAGGGGGTGGAACCTTCTGAGCCGCAGTGGGCAATTGGGAAAAATATGGAGTTAATGCTGCCACAGCTTGAACCCTATTTATTTCCAGCCCAGAATATTGCATCAACAGATATAACGAGAACACAGGGTGATGAACATGCAGCTACTGCAAAAAAACCGTTGTTTTGAGGGCGAGCAACGCATTTATCAACTTGAGTCTCGGCATCTTAAGGGAACAACTAAAGTCGGGGTATATTTACCACCTGCTGCTTTAGCAGGGAAGCCTTGTTCCGCTTTGTTTTATCTTGCGGGGCTGACCTGTACCGAAGACACTTTTGCCATCAAGGCACATGCACAACGGATGGCTGCTCGACTCAGCCTGATTTTGATTACGCCAGATACATCTCCACGCGGTGACGATGTTGCACAAGGTGATCATTGGGATATTGGGCAGGGGGCTGGTTTTTATCTCAATGCAACGCAACAGCCTTGGGCAGCGCATTATCAAATGGAATCTTATCTGGTTGATGAACTTTATGCACTGGCCTTGCAACAATTACCTGTAATTGAAAATCAAGTTGGTATTTTTGGACACTCGATGGGTGGGCATGGTGCATTGACTTTGGCTTTTAAATATCCAGAGCAATTTAAATCAGTTTCGGCCTTTGCCCCAATCTGTGCGCCCAGCATTTGCCCTTGGGGGGAAAAGGCATTTACACAATATTTAGGTGTGGATCAACAACAATGGCTTGCCCATGATGCGACGGCTTTGGTGCAGCAAAAAGGCAGTGTGTTCGATGAAATCTTAATTGATCAAGGTTTGGATGATCAGTTTTATGCGCAATTAAACCCTGAAAAATTTAAGCAAGCCTGTCTGGATGCAGGCCAACATCTGACTTTACGCCAACACAAAGGCTATGATCACGGCTATTATTTCATTCAAAGTTTTATCGATGATCATTTACAGTTTCATGCGATTCAGTTAGAGAAAAATTAAGAACCAAAAGGTTCTTAATTTTTTAGAGATTATAATTTTACTAACTCGACGCGTCTATTTTTTGCTTTACCTTCCTCAGTATCATTGCTGGAAACGGGTTTGCTATCGCCAAAGCCTTGCGCCTTTAAACGAGATGGATCAATCCCAGCATCGGTCAATGCTTTGACGACCGTTTGTGCTCTTGCCTGAGAGAGTTTTAAGTTATGTGCGGATTCACCTGAGTTATCGGTATAGCCATTAATTTCAAGCTTGAGGGCGTCATCACTTTTCAACAAGTTCAGTATTTGCGTGATTTGTTCATCTGAGTTTGCTAACAGTGTGGCTTTGTCTGTTTCGAAGTTGATGTGTATATCCACTTTATTATATTGATCCAAGGCTGTTTTTAACTGACTTGCGGATAGGGGGCGTGCCGTTATGTCTATGGGGCGGGTTTCTAAGACCAATAGACCTGCTGAATTTCCGCTTTGAGTGATTTGAAACCAGATATCTCGATCATTCTGATGAATCACATAGCTTTGTGTTGGATTATTATAAATATCACCTAAGCCCTCTACATATGATACCCCATATTTCTCTGAAAGTTGGGTGGCGAGTTCTGCCGGGATTTTACGGTCAGTGATTTTCTTCCCACCTAAGCGGGTAATAACGGCCTCTAAATTACGCTGTAACTCTAACAAGGAGGCCTGTTTGTTATTCTCTTCAGCATCGATTCGTCCATTAAAAAGCTTACCTTCAACTTTCTCTAGTCGATCTCCGACCCAGAACTCCATTTGAGCAAAGTTTTCAGTGGATTGATGAGCAAAATAATAGCCTTTAGGCAGTTGAATAAATGGAAAATCTCCAAGTTCAATATTTGAAATCGGAATTTGATTGATGTTGAAGCTATCTGCTTTGGTCTGTGCTTTTGCTGATGGATGTTCTGTTGTCGCGGCACTTGTCTCGGCTGCCTCAGTTTTTTCTTGTTTTTTACTACAACCGATGATGGTTAGGCTGATGATTGTCGTTATTAAAATCACGGATGAAATTTTATTGTTCATATGTTTTCCCTAGTTAAGGCATACATGATATCCAAAACAAAATACGATTTTTAATTAACATAATTTAAGCTGACAGATCGAATTAGAAAATGATCTGCCAGCTGATTGAACACTTTTTCGGCGTTTAACTATGCTGCCATTCCGCTACAAATTCCTGTTGCGCCATACGATTTAAATGGTCAATCACGACCTGTTCCAGACGCGCTACATCTTCTTGTTGATTTTCAATCAGTACTGTTAAGTGTTGTTCCTGTGGCGTGAGCGTAACTGTCGCGGTTGGCATAAAAATTTTTGAATCTGTTTCAGTTTCCAAGACTTCAAACTTATGTTTCCAATGATTGACTAGACGTTTACTGATCCGTTTTCCTTCAGTCGTAGTGATATTGGTACTGCTATTCATATTGCGCTTCTATCCTAAAATTTCATTGAATAACATAGCAAAGCTAACAGGAGATAAAAACTGTCTAGATGCAACGTGGTGTTGCAAGGTTGCAATAATGACTTTGTAACAGACCTAAGCGGACTAAGTTTGCTATAATGTATCCATCATTTTTCTCAGAGTTTGCCAGGTCATCCATGTCCAAGCCTTATTTAATTGCACCTTCGATTTTATCTGCTGATTTTGCACGTTTAGGTGAAGATGTAGAAAAAGTGCTAGCTGCAGGTGCAGACGTTGTACATTTTGATGTGATGGATAACCACTATGTACCTAACCTGACTTTTGGTGCAGGGGTATGTAAGGCCCTGAAAAACTATGGTATCAAAGCGCCGATTGATGTGCATCTGATGGTATCTCCTGTTGATCGTATGATTGGCGATTTCTTGGATGCTGGTGCAGACATTATTACCTTCCATCCTGAAGCAACCGATCATATTGACCGTTCTTTGCAGTTGATTCAGGCTGGTGGTGCCAAGGCCGGTTTGGTTTTCAATCCAGCAACGCCGTTGCACTATCTTGATTATGTGCTGGATAAAGTCGATCAAATTTTATTGATGAGTGTTAACCCTGGTTTTGGCGGGCAAAAATTCATTCCAATGACGTTGGAAAAATTACGCCAAGCACGTCAGATTATTGATGCCAGTGGTCGCGATATCCGTTTAGAAGTCGATGGTGGTGTCGGGCCAGCCAATATTCGTGAAATTGCAGAGGCGGGTGCAGATATGTTTGTCGCAGGCTCAGCGATTTTTGGTCAACCTGACTATAAGACTGTAATTGATAAAATGCGTGCAGAACTGGCTCAAGTTGGTGCAACAGAAGTTTAGTATTTTCATTCTATTATTCACATAAGCTTGTGGATAACTTTGTTTATAACTCGGTGGATAACCGTGTTGATAAGCAGGTGGATAAGATGTTGTCAAAATAAACAAAATGATTTCAGTTGTTTATATTCACAGCAAAACAATCAAAAAAGGACAGTTTTCTGTCCTTTTTTTGTGCATTAACTTATTCATTTTGCTTTATTTTTACTCGTGCTTATTCGTAGGTCAGTTCGTTTGATAAAGCAGCAGTTTAGGGTGGGATGTCGCTGCAATTATCGAAATTCAAATACAAAGATGATTGTGCATCACTGTAAAAAAACTTATCCTAGCTAGGCTAAATTCTTTTTTGATCATTGAAACAAGGAACATGAAGTGCAACTTCTTAAGCGATACAAACGTCTGTGGTTTGTATTCCTGATGATATTTTTCATCGGGGGAAGTGGCGTGGCTGTGGCTGCTGTTCAAGCGATTCAATCCGATCAAAACAGCTCAGTTTCAATTCCAAGCATGGCTTGTCATGATCAGCAAATGATGGATCAACATCATCATATGCAATCGAAAACAGATTCATTGCGTTCAGCACAGTGTCATGATGGGAAACTGCATAGCGATCAACATTGTCAGGACTGCAATAGTATCTCGCATTGTCAAAGCGTTAATCTGGCTTTGGATCCGCAGGGCCCAAGTTTAGGGGCTACACCTTTTTTAGAGCTGAATACCCGTACCAATACGGATTATCAAGCTCGACATCTTGCTGGCTACTGGCAAGAGATTCTACGCCCTCCTAAAGCCTAATCTGTCTTTACAGGCTCTTTCTGTCCATGAAAAGAGCAATTTGAAAAGTTAACAGATTAGGAAATTATCATGTCTTCAAAACTATACGCTGGCGTTGTTGCTAGCTTAAGTCTATTGTTTGCGCCTTATAGTCTGGCTGCAATTAAAGAATATCATCTGAACATTAATCAAGGGATGGTGAATGTCACGGGTAAGCCCGTCAAACGCATTACCGTAAACGGTAAATTTATCGCCCCGCTATTAGAGTTTGAAGAGGGTGATGAAGCGGTAATTCATGTGCATAACCAGCTTAAAAATCAAGATACTTCTTTGCATTGGCATGGACTGCTACTCCCAGGTTTGATGGATGGTGTGCCTGGTTTTAATGGCTTCCAAGGAATTAAGCCAAATGGCAGTTTTGAATATCGTTTTAAAGTACGTCAAAACGGCACCTATTGGTATCACGCACATAGCAAAGGACAGGAACAAGACGGTTTGTATGGCGCGTTGGTGATTTATCCAAAAGGCAAGCAACCTGTTGCTGCACATGAACAAGCAGAGCGTGACTACGTGGTGATGTTGTCGGATTTCCATGAAACGGAAAGTGACAAGATCATGGCGAATTTGAAAAAGTCTGCTGAATACTATCAAAACCATCGAGAAACACTGGGTGATGTCTGGAAACAGGTTAAAACGCAAGGTTTAAAAGCTACATGGCAAGACCGTTCCGCATGGAATCAGATGCGTATGGCCAAAACTGACATAGGAGATGTAGACGGCTATACCTTCTTGGTCAATGGTCAGACCCCACAGCAAAACTGGACCGGTGCTTTTAAAGCAGGAGAAAAAGTACGCCTGCGTTTTATTAACGCATCGGCAATGTCCTTCTTTGATGTACGTATTCCCAACTTAAAAATGACCGTGGTCAGTGCCGATGGTCAGCCAGTGAAACCTGTTCCTGTGGATGAATTCCGTATTGGAACAGCCGAAACTTATGATGTATTGGTTGAGCCGAAACAGGTCCATTATCAAATCGAAGCGGAGTCGATTGATCGTACGGGCTTTGCTATTGCGTCATTGCACAATGACATGACACCCAACACCCAAGCAGTTCAAATCCCTAAAGCGCGACCACGTGCCTTGTTGACCATGGAAGATATGGGCATGGATCACGGTGCACATGGTCAGATGGATATGAGCAAAATGAATCATGGTTCAGATCAGCCAATGAATATGGCTAAGATGGATCATAGCCAGCACCAGACGCCACAAGACCAAGCGAAAACCGCAACAACTTCGCAGCCAACGATGGATCATAGCGCACATGCTCAAATGGATATGAGCAATATGGATCATAGCCAGCATCAAGCAGCTACAACTAAGGACACATCAAATACGGATACCGTACAGGGCTGGGCCAATGCGGCAACGCCTACGGGGCATAAAGCCTTAAGTTATGCAGATTTGCAATCCTTAAATCCGCAGCCTGAAAGCTATAGTCGCCCAGCAGAACGTGAAGTGGTGATTCGTTTGGGCGGTACCATGGAGCGTTATATCTGGACCATTGATGGTAAGAAGTTTAGTGATCCTGACTTTAAGCCTTTAACCGTGCGTTATGGTGAACGTATCCGTCTTAAATTTGTCAATGACAGTATGATGGCGCATCCGATGCATTTACACGGCATGTTTATGCAGTTGGAAAATGGTCAGGCACCACAGGATATGCCAAATAAACATACCTTGATTGTGCCGCCAGGCAAGACCGTTACGGCTTTACTGACAGCGGATGAAATTGGAGAGTGGGCGATTCATTGCCACCTGTTGTATCACATGAGTGCGGGCATGATGAGTAAGTTGATTGTCGCCAATGTAGATGGAAGCACAACTGCACCAGCAACCCCTGTTCAATCTTCTCAAGGAGCGAGCCATGCACATCACTAAGCAATCTTCTAAGATGAAACGATATACACAATTATTGGCGATGGGCGGATTGGTCTCTTCTTTAAGTGCATTCACTTTTGCACATGAAGGACATGATCAAATGATGCAAATGGATATGTCGGCGCAGCAGAATATACCCATGAGCGCTACCTCTGCGATGGATCATTCGCAACATCAAAGTCCAAGTATTTCTCCGCAGACGCAAAATGAAGATGAACATGCGGGCCATTATAAGGAGCACGGTGGGCAGATCTATCAAGCGACACAGTTAGATACCCAATGGCTGTTGAATGAAGATGGGCAAGGCACACTCAAATCCAAGTTAAAAACTTGGGTGGGAACTGACGAAAATAAATTATTCATTATTGCTGATTATGCCAAAGCCGAGTCAGAAAAATCGGAGCAAAGTCTGGCTGCGTTATATAGTCGAAACATTGCAGATTTCTGGGATGTGCAAGCTGGGGTGAATTACCGTTATAACCCTGACCGTGAAGTGGATAAGGAACAATTTGAGGGTGTGGTCGGTTTGCACGGCATGGCTCAGTATTTCTTTGAAACCGATGCGCATCTGTATATCGGACAAGATCAACAATGGCGCTTTGTGTTGGAAACAGAACGAGATCTGTTGTTGACGCAAAAATTGATTATGCAGCCTTATCTGGAAATGGAATGGGTACTGCGTGATGAATCCAAGTATGCGGCTAAAACAGGTCTTGCCGATGCAGAAATTGGAATAAAAACCCGCTATGAAATCGTCAAGAATCGCGTCATGCCTTTTATCGATGTTGGCTATGCTTATAATAACGGGCGTAAGCAGACCAATTGGCAAACGGCCAGTGACTCTAAAACGGGTTGGATCTATGGCGCCGGTCTGTCGCTAAAGTTCTGATATTTTGTTTAAAATGTCATTTTTTCGAGATACTGTTGGTTTATACTAACAGTATCTTTTTTGAGTCATTCATGGTGCATAAATGGCTTTAGAACAACAACACAATCCAATAATAGATAAAGCAAACCCGTCGACCAATTTACGAGAAAAAGTTACAGGTGTGTCGGCCTCTCAGCTTGAACTTCTCCCTACTGATGGGAGTATGCATGTCAGTTTTTACTATATTCCACATATGAGCAGTGCTGTAGAAGTGCTGCGCGTTAGAAAAGCATTACTGCCTTTTTCAGATCAATTGATTGAACACTGTATTGATTTAGAAGCACGTCATTTAGCGCTTTATCATCAAGATGCCATTCCTGAGGTAACAGCAGCACTGCAAGGTTTGAATCTGGGGGCAGAATTACAGCAAACCATGCCGCATTATGAACCGATGGAACTGGCGACCTCTAAACAACATGTAGTTCAGAATAAATATGAGCAGCAAGATGAAAATGTCCTCAGTCTGATGCAGCAGTTTTTTTCAGCTGCTATCGAGCGATTTAAGCAATGGATAAGAGCTTTACGCAATAAACAGGACCAATAACATGCCAAGATGGATGTATGGCTTGCTGGTGATTGCACTCGGTTGGATGCTGTGGACAAAATGGATTAAGCCTACACCTGATATCAGTCAGATTAGTACCCAGCAAGGTGTGCAAGTTGTGGCATTAGAAAATTATGAAGGCTCATTTCGGGTATTGTCGAGAGAAGACTATAATTTAGGGCGTGAAGCTGAGTTTTCTCCTATGGATATTGCCGTAGGTTGGGGTGAAATGGCAAATCCTCAGGTCTACAAACAGATTGATATTTCTCAAAGTAACCGTTGGTATCGTTGGTCTATTGATCACGAACCTCCAATCCCACTTCGGCAGATTGCAACCCACAGTGCCAATATGCATTTGGTGCCTGTCAATGCCGCGATTGCCTCACAAATGAAAAAAATTAAACAAGATGATTTGGTCTATTTAAAAGGGGCTCTGATTGAGATTCAGACCCAAGATGGCTGGCGTTGGAAGAGCTCCTTATCTCGAGAGGATACGGGTAATGGCGCATGTGAATTGATGCGGGTCGATCAGATTGTCTGGCAGTGATTCATCTCCATAGAAAGTTTTTTGTTTCAATATCTTAGTCGTTTTAGATACATAACAAATCACATAGTTTTCATGTTTTACAGTACACTGCTGCACCTAGGAGGACGACCTCCCTCGAAAAAATCACGTTGGGACGACCCGACACTCGATAAAGTTGAGCGTAATAAAATGGCATGGGCAATTTTAATTTTGGCAGGTATTTTTGAAGTCATTTGGGCATATTCCATGAAGATGTCTGAAGGGTTTACCAAGTTAACGCCAAGTATTGTGACCATTGTTTTCATGATTTTAAGTGTGGTATTACTTTCGATGTCGATGCGGACACTCCCGCTTGGCACGGCATATACCATTTGGACAGGTATTGGTGCGATTGGTTCATTTATTGTGGGAATCATGGTCTTGAATGAGCCAATGACAGCAATGCGGATGGTCGCGGCGGTATTGATCGTATCGGGTCTAATGTTAATGAAACTGTCATCAAATTAATGAGCTAAGGAGCGTGTGATGCAACTGGTGTATATGTACATGGATTCTCCTGTAGGTGCATTAAAACTGGTTGCACATGATCAGGCGCTGGTCGCCGTGATGTGGGACAATGAAGACCATAAACGGGTACGGCTTTCTGAACTGATAGAAGATCGTCAGCATCCAATGCTGCATAAGGTTAAACAACAATTAGAACAGTATTTTGCAGGGCAACGCCAGCAATTTGATTTGCCTTTGGACTTTCAAGGTACCGCATTTCAGCAACAGGTTTGGCAGGCGTTATTGACCATTCCTTATGGGGAAACACGCAGTTATAAAGAGATTGCCGTGCAGTTAGGTAATGAAAAAGCCGTGCGTGCAGTCGGGGCAGCCAATGGTAAGAATCCGATTTCGATTATTGCGCCCTGTCATCGGGTGATTGGGTCGAGTGGCGCATTAGTTGGTTTTGCAGGTGGTTTGGATAAGAAGCAGATTTTACTGAGTTTAGAGCAAAACAAAGCTTAAATAATTTTAATTCCAAAGTCTGCATAGCCTCATAAATCTGTAATGGATCAGATGTATTTTGTGTAGGCATTCTTTTACTTTTCAAAGATGAAAAGTAACAAAAATCTTTTGTTGGACAGAGGGTACATCCATGTAGCCCCTGTCCAACGGGCGGCATCCATGCCGCCTCACGATAGCGATTGCTGCATGAATATCTTGTTAGAATCAGACAATGAAAGTACTTTTAATTTATAAATTATCCATGTCGTTAATACTCGATTTTAATCGCCTTTTGGAATAAGCTTAAGCCTTTCATAACAAGTTGAATGGAAGTTTAAAAATGGCTGTTGGTGACGTAACAATGCCACTTATGCATGTGGTGCAGGGTGTAAAAATTGGCTCAACTGAGGCGTATGTACGTTATCCAAATCGACGAGATTTAGTCATTTTTGAATTTGCCGAAGGCTCAAACGTTGCAGGGGTATTTACCCAAAGCGCCTTTGCTGCTGCACCTGTTCAATTGAGTAAAAAGCATTTGGCCGAGAACACACCACGTTACCTGATCATCAACACGGGTAATGCTAATGCCGCAACAGGAACCGTCGGTTATCAAAATGCACAAGCCACTTGTGCCAAGTTGGCTGAATTAGCTGGTGTTCAAGCCAATCAGATTTTACCCTTTTCAACTGGTGTGATTGGTGAGCAACTCCCAATTGAACGCTTATTGCAAGGCATTCAACCTGCATTAAATGATTTAAATGCCGATCGTTGGGCGGACGCTGCATCAGGCATCATGACCACAGATACCACACCAAAAGGTGCATCTGAGCAGTTTGAACTGGATGGTGTGAGCTATACCATGACGGGTATCAGCAAAGGCGCAGGCATGATTCGTCCAAACATGGCGACCATGCTGAGTTTTGTGGCAACCGATGCCCCGATTCGTGCTGAACTGGTACAGCGTTTATTGCAAACTACGGTTGAGCATTCCTTTAACCGCATTACCATTGATGGTGATACTTCGACCAATGACTCTTGTATCTTTGTGGCAACGGGTCTGGCTGGTGGTGCTGAAATCCAGAGCCAAGACGATGCACGTTATCAACAAGTGCTCGATGTGCTTGCACGTATCATGAATCGTTTGGCGCAATTGATTGTGCGTGATGGTGAGGGTGCGACCAAGTTCATTACCGTTCAGGTGGAAGGCGGAGCCAATACCCAAGAATGTTGTGATGTTGCCTATAGCGTTGCTGAGTCACCGTTAATTAAAACTGCTTTATTTGCTTCAGATCCAAACTGGGGTCGTATTGTGATGGCGATTGGTAAAGCGGGTGTACCGAACTTAGATACCAGCAAGGTTCAAGTCTGGCTGGGTGATGTACAGATTTGCCTAGATGGTGGTGCAAACCCAGACTATACCGAAGCAGCCGGTGCAGCTGTCATGGCTGAGAAGGAAATTAGCATTCGTATTGACCTCGGTCGTGGTACAGCAAAAGACAAAGTCTATACCTGTGACTTTTCTTATGACTATGTCAAAATTAATGCCGATTATCGCTCATAAATTTGCGTTATAATAAAGCCTCCACAGTGGGGCTTTTTTTATAAGCTAGTTTGTGGATGAGGTGATTTTTCCCAAATGATCACGCCATTACCCACGTTAAAAGTTTGCAGTGATGCAAGCACGCAGGATAGAGAAGACGTTTTATGAATGATGCGAATTTAATTGCGAACGAAGCCAAAAATATTGTGCAGGCGCATTTAGATCGTTTGGGCGAGCCAAAGGACAATCGCCTTAGCCCAGAAGTGAAACAAGAAAAGTTTGCCCAAATTGCAGCCGAGTTGAAAAAACGTAATGCAGTACTTGTGGCTCACTATTACTGTGATCCTGAAGTGCAAGAGCTTGCCGAACTGACAGGTGGTTGTGTTTCTGATTCATTGGAAATGGCGCGTTTTGGTCGTGATCATCCTGCGACTACCTTGGTGGTTGCTGGGGTGAAGTTTATGGGGGAAACCTCTAAAATTTTATCACCAGAAAAAACCGTATTGATGCCAACTTTAGAAGCAACCTGTTCACTCGATTTGGGTTGCCCTGTGGATGAGTTCACAGCATTCTGCGATCAACATCCTGATCATACTGTGGTGGTGTATGCCAATACCTCAGCGGCTGTGAAAGCGCGTGCCGATTGGGTGGTGACTTCAAGTTGTGCGGTTGAGATTATTGAGCATTTAGATAGTTTGGGTGAAAAAATTATTTGGGCACCAGATCAGCATTTAGGTCGTTATATTCAAAAGAAAACAGGTGCTGAAATGTTGTTGTGGGATGGCGCATGTATCGTGCATGAAGAATTCCGTGCGCGTGGTATTGCGCAAATGAAAGCGCTTTACCCTGATGCGGCGGTATTGGTTCATCCTGAGTCACCTGAATCGGTGGTGGATATTGCAGATGCAGTGGGGAGTACTTCACAACTGATCAAAGCTGCACAGACCTTGCCGCATAAACAAATGATTGTGGCAACAGATCGGGGCATTTTCTATAAAATGCAGCAAGCAGCGCCAGATAAGGAATTATTTGAAGCACCAACTGCAGGTGAGGGGGCAACTTGTCGTTCATGTGCACATTGCCCGTGGATGGCAATGAATGAACTGGATGGCATTTTGCATGTATTACAGCATGCTGATCAAGAAATACACGTCGATCCAGCCTTAGCTGAACGCGCGAAATTACCCTTAGATCGAATGTTGAACTTTAGTGCTTCTTTGAAACGCTAAAATGTCTGAAAATGCTTGTTAAATATACATTTGATAAGGATTTATTAGTTTTTTGAAAAATAGGTGTTGACGTTCTAAGGCGTCACGCCTAGAATGCACACCGTACCGCACGATGTGCGATACAGTAAAAGCTGAAAAGAAATCGGAGCATAGCACAGCCTGGTAGTGCACCTGGTTTGGGACCAGGGGGTCGTAGGTTCGAATCCTACTGCTCCGACCATTTAAAATATGTTGAAAAACATAGTTTTAAATATCGGCGAAGTATCGTGATAGTATTATCATCGTTATGCGCCTGTAGCTCAGTTGGATAGAGCATCCGCCTTCTAAGCGGATGGTCACAGGTTCGAATCCTGTCAGGCGCGCCATTTTGGCAGCTTGGTATATAGAATCAAAGTTTGATGGTGGATGTAGCTCAGTTGGTAGAGCCCTGGATTGTGATTCCAGTTGTCGCGGGTTCGAATCCCGTCATTCACCCCAATTTCGGAGCATAGCACAGCCTGGTAGTGCACCTGGTTTGGGACCAGGGGGTCGTAGGTTCGAATCCTACTGCTCCGACCATCATCTTAAAAGATGAGATAAAATACCGCTAAGTTAGCGGTTTTTTTACGTCTGGATTTTTGAATTTAATAGCTTAAATTGAGTCCGTAGCCATAGGTCGAGGCGTACCAATTCACGATAAATGTAGAGATTAAAAATATAAGAACTAAGATCATGATGAATTTATAGCTAGCTTTTCTTGCCGCTATAAGGTAACCAGCCAACATGCTTAAGATGAACCAAAACCAAGTATAGATCATTAAAAAGTTCTTAAATGAACCGCTACAACCTTCTATACATGGCCTTTTATGCTTTACTAAGTTAACAAAAGCTTCATGTGAAAATTGCATCAAAACAATGGTAATAATTAGACCTAAGATAGGGTATAGAATCTTTTTTATCATTTGACCTCAATTAATTAATAGCTTAAATTCAGTCCGTAACCATAACCAGTTGAATACCAAGAAAGAAAAACTAATAAAAAAATAATTAAAATAATAAAGGAAGAAATTGTTTTATAACCAACTTTTCTTAATGAGAATAAGTATCCGATGATTCCTCCTGAAAAGAGGCTTGTCCAAGTAAATGTTCTTGCAATTATTAGAAAATCAGTACTACATCCTTCTCGGCATCTCGATTGACCTGTATAAATTAAACTAAAAAACTGAGGTACAATAAAAATGATTATTGCAACTAAAAAAATTCCAGCTAACACCCATAAAATATGTTTCATTACTTTACCTCGAAAAACAATATTCTCTTTGCCTTTCCATAATCAGAATATGTATATCCCATAAAGTCAAAACTGTTAAATCCAAGAGTAAAACGTAAAAAGGTTGTCCAGTTATCTGTTAATTTTGATTTATTCCATAAATCGATATGTCCACCGCTCGCTGCATCTGCACTTTCATCATCGCGTTCCCAATACTCTCCGAAAAATATTATTCCTGTTTTACCTTTGATTTTTGATTGCCAATCTCTCCCTGTTATGACGATAGCAGGGCCAATTCCACAAACAGGTCTTGTTTGAAGCCAGATCGCCATCTCATTCGCTCTTGTTGCTGTCGCTTTATTGTTTAATACAATACGACCAAGCGTAGGTGCTTTCCCTTCAGGTTTAAGATTGTTCTGAGAAAAAGTAGTCATCTTCACGCCTACTTTATGCAAAGTCACACTCATTCGAATTGCACATTGATTTTCAAACCCTTTAGGGGCTTGTCCATTAATGTTATATGGTGGAGTCTTGTCACCATAGTAATTATCCCATAGTTCTTTAAAGGTAATCGGGACGATTCCCACCATACTACAAGCCGCAACAGAGCCACGTTTGGGATTTGTTTTAACCGTCCCCGATTGATTAACTGGCATCACCACCACGCTTGGTGAGTGCTTCTTCACCTAAATAGAGCTTATAAGAAGCATGTCTCTCAGTTTCAATCCGTGGCAGTTTCCCATCAGCGCCAATTGTGCCTTGAAAGATTTTACCCTCAGCTGTTTCAATCAAGTAGGGCATACCTTCGGCAAAACTAAACTCAGCTGCAACTTGCTCATCAAAAACTTGAGGGCTGCTGGTATTGAGAAAATTGCTGACAGCGGATGAACTATTCGCGCCTGCACCAATTCCGTTATCTCTCACCACAAGGCTTTGATTCGGGAAAAAGGTTGCACCGCAAGTGGCTTTGTCACCTGCCATTATAATTGTTCTGGTGCCTGAAATTAAAAAACCTCTGTCTGAGGATTGAGCCGTAGCCATCACTTTGCATCTGGGGCAGTAGTGCTTCATGCCTTCTACATGTGCTGGAATACCTTCAATGGGAAAGGTGTGGTCGGCCTCTTGTATAATGCCGCCATGGTCTGTATGGCAGCCTTTGGTGATGAGTGCTTTCATTATTTTATCCAGTAAATAATATTCAGCCATTCAAAGTAAAGCGAAATGCAAATATTGACCTGATCTATTAAATAAATAAGTATAAAATGATTGTTTAAGTGGAATTTTTATGGGGATCTTTATCAAGATACTATGGTATTTCTAGGGGGAAGCTAAAGAATGGTTGAATTTGGTCGTTTTACCTTTGTTGGTGGTTTAATTCTAATTTATAATTAAAAAGGAATATAAATACTTGAAAGAGTATTTTGGGGTTTTTTAATATTATTAAATAAAGGTAGCAAGAGGAAATGTTTTTATACTTTGTATTTTTAATTATTATTCTTGCTATTCTCACTTATTTGAAATCACCATATTTTAAAGGAAGAATGGGTGAGCTGATGGTTTCAGTTCATGTAGATAAGGGGTTAGGGATGGAGTACATGTTATTAAACAATGTGACGATTCCTGATGGTGAGCAAGGCACAACTCAAATTGATCATATTTTAATAAGTCCTTATGGGGTTTTTATTATAGAAACGAAGAATTATACGGGTTGGATTTTTGGTCATGTTCGACAGAAGCAATGGACGCAAAAAATCTATAAGAAAAGCTATAAGTTTCAAAATCCTTTACATCAAAACTATAAACATAGCAAAGTACTAGAGAGGGTGCTAAATGACGTATTAGATCCACAATATTTGCATTCGGTTATTGTTTTTACGCCTCGTTGTGAATTTAAAACAGAAATGCCTGAAAATGTGTTTCGAGGTAAGGCTTGGCTGAAATATGTGAAAAGTTTCAATGAGGAGGTGATCAGCCCCATGAAACAGAAAAGGATTCGTTATCGTATTGAAAAAGAAGTATTGGAACCATCTTGGAAAACAGATCGTCAACATGTTGAGTATCTGAAACAGAAAAAATTAGAGAAAGAATCCACCCAGTAGTTTTGCAATTGATTCTCTTTTTACAACAGCGCGACTGCTGGATTTGGCTATTGCGCTTTTATTGCGATGCAGTTAAGTTGATCTTAATGAAATAAATTGGTTAGACAACTACAACAGTATTTAAATGTTGTATTCGGCATAATGCTTCCACTTTTTAAAAAGAAAAAACAGAGTATAGAGATGACAGAAACAGCTTTTGATTTTGTAATTATAGGTGGTGGTTCGGCAGGCTCGGTATTGGCTGGGCGATTATCTGAGAACCCAAATATTTCGGTATGTTTATTAGAAGCTGGTGGTGATGGAAATAGCTGGTTGGTAAATACACCTTCAGCAGCTGTGATCAGTATTCCAACTAAAATTAATAACTGGGCTTTAGAAACCATTCCACAAAAAGGTTTAAATGGGCGTAAAGGTTATCAACCTCGTGGAAAATGCTTGGGGGGTAGTTCTGCGATCAATGCGATGGTCTACATCCGTGGTCATCATAGCGACTACGACCATTGGGCTGCTTTAGGCAATACAGGATGGTCTTATCAGGATGTATTGCCATACTTTATAAAATCAGAGCATAACGAGCGCATTCGTAATGAATATCATGGTCAACACGGGCCATTGAATGTCAGTGAATTACATTCTGACAATCTATATCAAAAGACCTTTGTTGAAGCTGCGAAGCAGGTCAATTATCCACTCAATGATGACTTTAATGGTGCAGAACAAGAAGGGCTAGGGGTTTATCAGGTCACACAAAAAAATGGCGAACGTTGGAGCGCAGCGCGCGGTTACCTGTTTCCTTATTTAGGTAAACGCCCGAATTTACAGGTCATTACTCAAGCTAAAGTGGCCCGTATCGTGATTGAAAATGGTCGTGCAGTCGGGGTGGAATATAAACACAACGGACAAAGCACGGTTGTTCGTGCCAATAAAGAAGTTCTGTTGTCTGCTGGGGCATTCCAATCGCCACAAGTCTTAATGTTGTCGGGGATTGGTCCACGTCAAGAACTGGAAAAACACGGTATTCCTGTAATTAAAGATTTAGCAGGTGTTGGTGAAAATCTGCACGATCATCCTGACTTTATTTTTGCTTATAAGACCAAGCAAATGGAAGGAACCTTTGGGGTGTCAGTTGGGGGCAGTATTGATTTGGTCAAACAGATCGGGCGTTATCGTAAAGAACGTCGTGGTTTGATTACGACCAATTTTGCTGAATGTGGTGGATTCCTAAAAAGTCGCCCTGAGTTGGATAAACCTAACTTACAACTGCATTTTGTGATTGCAGTGGTGGATAACCATGCGCGAACCATGCATATGGGACATGGAATTTCATGCCATGTCTGCTTGCTGAATCCGCGTGCGCGTGGTTCGGTCAAACTCAGTGGCAAAAATGTTGATGATCCACTATTAATCGACTTTAAATTCCTTGAGGATGAGCAAGATCTGCAAGATATGGTTGATGGTTTTAAAGTCACCCAAAAGTTAATGAACGCACCCGCTTTAAGTGAAAAAATTAAAGAAGATATGTTTACAGCGAATGTGCAGACTGATGATGAAATTCGTGAGATTTTGCGCCAACGCGTCGACACGGTCTATCACCCCGTTGGCAGTTGTAAAATGGGTGTGGATGAGATGGCGGTGGTCGATCCTGAGCTAAAAGTGTATGGCATTGCAGGACTGCGTGTGATTGATGCCTCAATTATGCCAACCGTGGTCAATGGCAATACTAATGCACCGACCATTATGATTGCTGAAAAAGCGGTGGATTTGATTCGTCAAACTTGGAAGTAAGTTCTAAGTTATTGTGGAGCTAAGGTATTCGCCTTAGCTCTTTTCATTTTCAGTACTGTTACGTGGCGTTTCCAGCATACGTGGAAAAGTAAAATTATAATCTTGCAGTGCATAGCGGAACAATTGAGCAGGGCGCTTACCGACAATTTTTTGCTGTCCTGTTTCCTCAACTGCACCTGCTTCCTGCATACGCCGTCTGAATGATTTCTTTTCTAATGTATGGCCTAAAATAATTTCATAAATCGTCTGTAATTCAGTCAGGGTAAATAACTCGGGCATCAAGCTAGCTGGAAGAGCGGTGTAACGGGTTTTATTGGCAAGCCGATCATAAGCGAGTTGGAGTAGTTGTTGATGATCAAAGGCTAGATCCAGCTGTAATGCCTGATCGATTGCAAGCCATTGACTATGCTCAGTGGTGTGACTTGTTTGAGTTTCAAATTGGTCAAAATCAATCAGGGCAAAATATAAAGCGGTGATGGACCAACCGCGTGGGTCACGATGTTGATTGCCAATGGTTTCGACTTGTTCTAGATAAGGGGAGTGAATCCCTGTTTTTTCAAGTAGTTTACGGTGTGCTGTTGCGATTAAATCGGGATCGGTTTTTAAATCGATAAAACCACCCGGTAGCGCCCATTTGCCTTTTTCGGGAAAGTTGGAGCGTTGAATCATTAAGACTTGTAATTGACCTTTTGCTACAGAAAAAATGGCCATATCGACTGTAAACAGAGGCGTGTCATAGTCTGTTTTTTGATAGTGGGCAAGGTATTCCTGTTCGGAGGTATGGATAGTTTCCTTACTCATAGAAATATTAAGAAATTGGAATAAAGTAATATCATAGCGGAGTCTTATTGGGTTCTCATCATATTTTAGGATAAGCCACTATGTCTTGCACTGTACTAAAACTTTAATCGCTTGAGTTTGTTCAGGCTCGACCTGAGAGGCGTTTAAAGCTTCGCAAGTGTTTTGGCAAAAGTAGGCAAAACCTGAGGTACGGCAAAGATTGATAATCTTTGCCGTACCATAAGGCGAAAGTTATGCTTAAGTGCTTAACTATTCATTTCATTGATCTTGCACTATGCAAAGCTTTAGTCGCTTTGGCTTGTTCTGGTTGCGGATGACTTTTCCGAGTATCTAATTAATGGATGTGTTTAATCTTAAAGAGTTTTGCTTAGATCAATCTCTCCCGAATTTGATCAAGTGAGCATTCTCTTAACAATTGACCATTTTCAAATACTGTTTGCAGTGCCCCCATCTTCTCCTGTTCAAAGCTTTGTTGATCAAAGAGCTCAAAACCATTTTCAGTTTGTTCAACCCGTAACAAACCTTTGGCTGACTTTTTAACACCTGAATCTGTTACAGGGTCTTTAAATAGTTCACGACCGACACCGTTAACCTGACCCCAAGTGGCTTTGACTGCAAAACCAAAGCTATCACGAGTCAAATAGTTATAAGTATAGCTGCCGATTCCAAAGACCAGATTATTGGAAGCAAAGCCTTTGGCCTCCAAACCTTTTAAGATATTTTGGGCACGTTCTAGGGTAATCGAGTCACCATAAATCAAGCCAACCCGTTCATTTAGGACCTTATAGCCTTGCGCTGTTTCGGTACCGCCAAAAATTTCCCATAAACATTGCACAGCACCTTTATAAGCGGGACTATCTATTTCAGCCTCAGGATCACCGCAGATAATTTTTACTGGATCACCTGAATCTGGACGAAACACCACTTTGGCGAGTCCGAGGGCATTGGGTTGGCGTTTTAAAATCTCCGCTTTTAATTCCACACTAAACTCGGTAATCACACGCCAGAAATCCCAAGTATCTGAAACGATACTGACCACGCCCGCAGGATAGAGTTCACAGATCAAACGTCTAAAGGTCTCGATTTCACTTTCTTCACTGCCCATACACATTACACTGTGTTCTGTTGCAGGTACTGAAACGCCCACCACGCCAGTTGCATTGTAATATTCTTCGGCATAATCAATGGAAGCAACTGAATCTGTCCCAATAAAACTGGTTAAGTGACCCACACCCGATTGAGCAGCATCATAGATCCCGCTCATCCCTCGGCTACTAAAATCATGGCCTTGAACAGCAACAAAGTCTAAAGCTGCACCTGTTTTTTCTGCATATTGGGTCAACAAGCGTTTGTATTCATAGGCAATGCTGGCAGTGGTACAGCTTTTCCAGAGCTCGGCACTGAGCACGGTTTCAATATAGTTGGTTAGCCAAAAGAAATTCGGGTCAGTATTGATAATGGTCAATACCGGCACTTTGATATTGACGCGGCTACCTTCTGGCAAGGCTTTAATTTTTAATGGTAAATAGCCAAGATCGTGCAAGGCCTCGATGTGCTCGACAGGTACTGCACCTTCACCTAAAGCGTTGTCCATACGGCGTTTATAGGCTGCGACCACTTTGGCTTTAGGTTGATTGAAGAAGCCTTCATTCCAGGTTTCAATCAAAAAGTGTTTGATAAAGCCTTGTAGGCCAAAGAACACAATCTTGTCATCAAAATCCGGCAGCATTTTGGCTAAACGTGATGAACGCGGGGTAAAGTTGGCATAGACGTATTCAGTTCCCACTGGATACTGGCGACGGTGGTCGGCTTTATAGAAATCAATTGCATTGAGTGGGTTAATTTTAATACTCATTTTTATTGGCCTCGTGCTTTAAATCTTAATTTTGAACATTGATGATGTTGAGTTTGCTTGCTTCTGTTTGAGGCAGGCTATTGCTGCTAAAGACCTGATCGACCAAGCCATCAAATACCGCGAGACCTTTGCTAAAAATGCCATGCGTGACATATAAAATAATGTTTTGGCAGTTTAGGCTGCGCAGTTGTTTGGCAATGCCAATAAAGGTTGCACCACCATCGCAAATATCATCGGTGATTACGGCAGTTTTTCCTGTCAAATCAGGACTATCCACCGCCGTTGTTCTAATTTTGCCAGTGCTTGGATCGCGTTTCTTTTCACAGTGAACCACTTCTATGGCCTGTTGGCGTTGCGGATTGATACCGTTTGCAATCGCTTGGGTGCGTTGTATTGCGCCGGCATCGGGGCAGATCAATACCGTATTGTCGGCACTTAAAATCTGCATCAATGCTGGGCTTTGCTGGATAATCTCAATCGGTTCGATATTGATTACCTGTTGGAAGCGGGTATTTTTGCGCAACAGCTCCAGCGTCACTGGGCTATGGCAATCCCACACCACAATTTTCTGACGTTGTCCTGCAAATTTTTCACTATTACTATTTAATAACTTGGTCATTAAATCCAATGAGAAGGCCTGACCTTGTGCACAGATACGGTCTTGACGTGCATAGGGAAAATAAGGGATTTCCACCGAAAGGCGAGTGCCTTGTTGCAGTAACACATTTTCCAGTAATAGATAATCCATCACATCTGAACTGTTATGCAGTGAAGCTTTGATCTGAGTGTCAGCTGTTAATTGGTTTAATAATTCAGGTTGTAGTTGAATATGACGTTCACCACCTGAAAACTGCAAAAACTCGATGGGAACATTCGCTTGAGCTGTCATAAGTTGAATCGTCATTTTTAGTTTCTCTTTTATAGTGGCTTAAAGCCAGTAAATATATATTGGCATAATGACACTATTAAATGCAAGTGTTAAATTTGAGCGTTTTAATAAAAATAGGGCAAAAATTCAGAAAAATAGACTCATCTATTTGAAGTTAAAACAGAATAATTTTTAATCTTTTTTTCAATCAATCGGATTATCCTAAACGACCTCATGTGCTGACTTTATTGCTGCGATATATTGAGGTTTAGGTCATAGTTTTTGACAATTATCCTTGTCAGGATTAAGTCATGTGTTGTTTGCTTGATACTGCAACAGGTCAAAGTACTGAAGGTGAACAATGGAAATAAAACAAAAAAGGAAAGCATCCTATGAAATCTCTGATTTGTCATAACGCTGAGCTGAAACTGGAAGACAGTGTTCAATTGGTTTCTGCAAAGGGGCAAGTCCTGCTTGAAGTGGTGCGTTGCGGTATCTGTGGTTCTGATTTACATATGCAACATCACTGTGACCATATGCATGATCTGGCAGCACGCGTCGGCTTTAATGGGGTGGCAAAGTCCTCAGATAAACTGGTTTTTGGGCATGAGTTCTGTGGCAAGGTCTTGGATTATGGTCCTAAAACACGTCGAAAATTGAAAGCGGATACCTTGGTTTGTGCCATGCCCTTGTTAAATGTTGATCCACAAGGCTATGTTCCTACGGGCTTGTCACCGAGTGCTTCAGGTGGTTATGCAGAGCAGGTTTTGGTGCAATCCAGTCTGATGTTTGAAGTGCCGAATGGTCTAGATGCGGACAGTGCAGCGCTGACTGAGCCAATGGCTGTTGCGCTGCATGCAGTACGTCGTAGTCGAATCAAGAAAAATGAGCCAGCCATCGTGATTGGTTGTGGTCCAGTTGGTTTGGGCGTGATTATTATGCTCAAGGCCGCAGGCGTTAAAACGGTGGTTGCCAGTGATTTTTCACCGAACCGCCGTCGCTTGGCTGAGCAATGTGGTGCAGATATCTTGATTGACCCTAAACAGCAATCGCCATTTAGCAGCTGGAAAGAACTGGGTTTATTGGGCAATGTCTCTGAGGCAATTAATATGGGAATGGGACTTTTTGATAAGGTTCAAACCTACTCATTACCGTGGGTCAATGCCATGCGCGTGGGCGATAAGCTTGGCATATTGCCAAAGCGCCCAGTAATTTTTGAGTGCGTGGGCGTGGCTGGGATTATGCAGCAAATCTTGGAGGGTGCACCGCTGTTCTCACGTATCGTCGGAGTGGGCGTGTGTATGCAAAGTGACAAGATCGAACCTGCCTTGGCGATTAATAAAGAGTTGGAAATCCAATATGTGTTGGGTTATACACCGCTTGAGTTCCGTGACACGCTACATATGATTGCGGAAGGTAAAGTCGATTGTTCGCCGTTGATTACGGGTGTAGTCGGCTTGAAAGGGGTGAGTAATGCTTTCGAGGCGCTGCGTGATCCAGAACAACATGCCAAGATTCTGATTGATCCAAAACGTGCAGGCGCAACGATTGAACTGATCAAGCCTTAATATCCAAGATTTTAAAAAGCCGCTTTCAATGAAGCGGCTTTTTTATATCAGATCATACGATCGAGTTTGGATTAGAAGCTTTTGGTCAGTGACAAAGTCACGGTTGAATCAATCGGATTGGAGATTTTGGCGTTAGGATTGCCATTGCTGTATTGCTGATAAAAACCGTCTTTGTCCCATGCCTTGCTATAGGTCAAACTGCTGGAAAGGTTATAAGGTAGCTCTTTGTTGACGGCCAAGCTGGCATCTTGGAAGTTGGCGGCAGAAAAGTTTTTAATGCGCTGGTTGCCATAATGCGCATTGACTGACCAACCTTGTGTGATTGGTTGATGCCAATTGACATCGAGATAACCTGAGCCACGTGAGTGTTTATTGCTGCCGATGCCTAAAGTATCCGAATTATTGCCAAAATAATCTTGGGTATAAGTGATGGCATATTTTACGCTGAGCGGGCCGTAGCTGATTTCAGGAATAATTTCTCCATAATCAAAGCGGCTATTGCCTGTTTCAGCCGTGGTTTTCGCGCCGGGATAATAGTAATAGGCAACTTTGGTACCGACGGTGACATCGCCAAAACTGCGGCTATAGCCGGTATACACATCCCACTCGACCGAGGCATCCCGAATAAAATGATCGCTTACGGTCGATGCCCAAGTGCCTGCATAGAGGCCGCTACTATGGTTGTAGTCCAATCCCCCTTGCAAGGCAGGTTTACCCCAAGTTTGTTGAAAACCACGTGAAACGTATTGGCTGGCTGCAGTGATATTAGCAGAGTAAGGTGAGGTAGGTTCAGTGGCATGGGTGCTTTGAAAAGAAAAAGCGAAGGGGGCAATTAAAAATAAGGTTTTTTTCATCATTTCTCCCTGAATGAAGTGAAACCCGAAGCTGAGCTTCGGGTATCCCCTGAGGAATTTCTTCCTTATAGTATTGGACGTAACGGCGCTTGACGTACAGGTGCTGTACCTGCTTTGTAATAGCCCGCCTCAGAACGAGGGAGTTTTTGACCACGGATTTGATCGGCAATTTTTTCTGCGATCATAATGGTGGTGGCATTCAAGTTACCCGTAATGATCAATGGCATGATGGAAGCATCGACCACACGTAAGCCTTGTACGCCATGCACGCGACCTTGTCCATCGACCACCGCCATATCATCTTCGCCCATCTTGCAGCTACATGAAGGATGGAATGCTGTTTCCGCATGGCTACGTACGAACTCATCCAGTTCTGCATCGGTCTGGATGTGTTTACCCGGACTGATTTCTTCACCACGATACGGATCAAGCGCAGGCTGCGCCATGATTTCACGGGTGATACGGATCGCATCACGGAATTCACGCCAGTCTTGTTCTGTAGACATGTAGTTAAACAAGATACTTGGATGTTCAAACGGATCTTTTGATTTGAGCTTGATGCGACCACGTGAAGGCGAGCGCATTGAACCAACATGGGCTTGGAAGCCATGCTCTTTTACTGCATTACTGCCGTTGTAGTTAATCGCTACAGGCAAGAAGTGGTACTGGATATTTGGCCAGTCAAATTCTTCCGAACTACGGATAAAGCCACCCGCTTCGAACTGGTTGCTTGCACCCACACCTGTGCCATTGAATAACCATTCAGCACCAATCGCAGGCTGGTTATACCATTGCAACGCAGGGTAAAGTGACACAGGCTGCTTGCATTGATATTGCAAGTACATTTCCAAGTGATCTTGCAGGTTCTCACCCACACCCGGCAAATCATGCACCACATCAATATCCATCGATTTCAGGAAGGTACTTTCACCCACGCCTGAACGTTGTAAAATTTGTGGTGAGGCAATTGCACCTGCACAGAGCAACACTTCACGCTTGGCTTGCGCCTGTTTCATATTGGCTTGGTCTGCGCCAATAATATATTCCACACCCACCGCCTGTTTTTGATTAAACAGGATTTTATTGGTGGTGGCATGCGTGACGATGGTTAAATTCGGACGACCTTTGGCCATATCCAAATAACCACGCGCGGTACTTGAACGACGACCTTTAGGGGTCACGGTACGATCCATTGGACCGAAACCTTCTTGTTGATAACCATTTAAGTCATCGGTACGTGGATAACCGGCCTGTACACCTGCCTCAACCATGGCATGGAACAGCACGTTATTGCCATTTTTAGGGGTTGCCACCGATACAGGGCCTTGGTCACCATGATAGTCATTGCCACCAATATCACGGGTTTCCGCTTTTTTGTAATAGGGTAAGCAGTCGGCGTAGCTCCAGTCTTCCAGACCTTTCATGCTTGCCCACTGATCCAGATCCATGGCATTCCCACGGATATAGCACATGCCGTTAATCAGTGAAGAACCACCGAGGCCCTTACCACGACCACATTCCATACGGCGATTGTTCATGTGAGGTTCAGGATCGGTTTCATAGGCCCAGTTATAGCGACGACCTTGTAAAGGAAAAGCCAAAGCGGCTGGCATTTGAGTACGGAAATCTAAACGGTAGTCTGGGCCACCGGCTTCCAAGAGTAAAACAGTCACGTCTTTGTCTTCAGTCAGACGTGTTGCGAGCACATTTCCGGCAGATCCTGCGCCAATGATAATGTAGTCATATGCTTGAGTATTCATCGTTATCCCTTTTCTATTCTTGAGGATGCCGAGGCAATCATGGGATTGCTCGGCATAGAGGATTAATTTTGAGGGTGACAGCTGAGCGCATTAGAAAATGCTGTGATACTCACCTAACTCAACTTGAACGGATTTGATACGGGTGTAATGACCCAAAGTGGTTAAGCCATTTTCACGGCCAACACCAGATTGCTTGTAGCCGCCCACTGGCATTTCAGCAGGTGATTCACCCCAGGTATTGATCCAGCAGATACCGGCTTCAAGTTGATGAATCATACGATGCGCTTTGCTAATGTCTTGAGTCACCACACCTGCAGCTAAGCCAAAGGTGGTGTCATTGGCACGACGGATCACTTCTTCCTCAGTTTCATAGCTGAGAATACTCATCACAGGGCCGAAGATTTCTTCTTGCACAATCGCCATATTATCTTGGCAGTTGCTGAATACCGTCGGGAGCACATAAGCACCTTTGGCGAGATCACCTTCTGTGGCACGACCACCACCAATCAATAGTTTTGCACCTTGCTGTTTGCCTGACTCAATGAAAGACAACACTTTTTCCATATGCGGGAAGCTGGTGAGTGGACCGAAATTGGTTTGCTCCGCCATCGGATCGCCCATACGAATCCGTTTTACCCGTTCTACAATCGCAGCTTCAAAATCAGCAAGCAGGGCTTTTGGTACAAACACGCGGGTACCATTGGTGCAGACTTGACCCGAGCTAAAGAAGTTGGCCATGACAGCAATATCCGCAGCACGGTCAAGGTTGGCATCATCACAGATAATCAGGGGTGATTTACCACCCAGCTCCATGGTGACTTCTTTCAAGGTCGAACCCGCAGCACTGGCCATGACTTTCTTGCCAGTTTCAACACCACCAGTGAACGAGATTTTTTCAATCACAGGATGTTCAGTTAGCCATTGACCGATATCACGCCCCGCCCCTTGAACGACGTTGAAGACGCCGTCTGGAACGCCCGCTTCAGTATAGATTTCAGCCAGTTTGAATGCGGTCAGCGGCGTGGTTTCGCTTGGTTTGAAAATCATGGCATTACCCGCAGCAAGGGCAGGGGCCGATTTCCACATTGCGATTTGAATTGGGTAGTTCCACGCACCGATTCCAGCGACCACGCCAAGCGGTTCGCGACGGGTATAGAAGAAGCTGGATTCGCGTAGCGGCACTTGCTCGCCTTGAATGGCCGTGGCAAGACCTGCGTAGTATTCGATGACATCGGCACCTGTCACGATATCCACGGTTGAGGTTTCGCTGTAGGCCTTCCCGGTATCGAGGGTTTCGAGTCGGGCAAGTTCATCATTACGTTCACGTAAGATATCCACTGCACGGCGCAGGATGCGAGAACGCTCCATGGCGGTCATGGCTGCCCAGACTTTCTGACCTTGTTGTGCGCTTTGAACAGCTGCTTCAATGTCTTGTTTTGAGGCTTGTTGAAGTGTTGCGATCACTTCACCGTTGGCAGGGTTAATGCTGTTAAATGTTTGACCACTGGTTGCTGCGACATAACGTCCGTGGATATATAACTGGTGAACTTGTGCATCACTCATTCTGTTTCTCCTGCAAAGGTTTGTTCGCAAATTGCAATTGCGTTTTTACATAATCGTAAGCAATGGAACGTGCCAACTGGCTGTCAAACTCATCATGACTGCTCAAACTGCCACGTAACCATAATCCGTCAATCAAAGCCGCCAATCCGCGAGCGGCAATGCTGGCCTGTTGTTTATCCTCAACCAACATCAGAAAATAATGTTTCAGATTGGAGTACAGGCGTTGATCATTAATTCGTTGTAAACGTCCAAGTTCGGGCAAGTGCATACTGGCCGACCAAAAGTCTAACCAGACCCGCATGGCTTGTTTGTTGACCTGACTGATATCGAAGTTGGAATCAATAATGGCCTTGATCTGGCTTTCAGGATGCGCATCTGCTTCAGCTTTGTATTGGTCGGTTTTTTGACGCAAAACGTTGAGCATTTCCTGCATACAGGTATTGATTAAGCCCTGTTTGTCACCAAAATAGTGACTCACGATACCGGTCGATAGTTCGGCCTTTTTTGCAATTTGTGCAATGGTGGTATTGGATAACCCCACTTCAGAAATTACATAAAATGCGGCGTTAATAATCTCTTCACGTCGCACATGCTCTGGTTTAACTCTACGCTTTGTCATGCTTATCCATTTAAAGCCCTGCCAAGGTGCTTTTTATTCAACATTTCTCAATGTAGAGCATCATAACATTTTTTTATCATACTTTTTATTGATTGAACGTTCAATCAATAAAAAGTATAATCTGTAAAAATCAATGAATTTTTGATTGAAAAGATCAGCGTTAAAGTAATAAATCAAAGATTCTTATGGATAAGAAGCTAAGTGTTAAATCGCACTTATCACATTATTTTTTAAGAAAAATGCACCAATTGCAAGGAGCAAGAACATGGTGTCAAACAGTCATGAAGGATCCTCATCCCAACCCGTACGTTTAAATTTGTTTGTTTTTTGGAGCTCTGCAATCAGTATTGGCATTTTTGGCCTATTGTTTGTGTTGTTTCCACAGCGCAGCCAATTCTGGTTAACCTATATCCAAGGGCAGGCCAATCAATTGTTTGGTTGGTACTACATGCTGGTGATTGTGGTTTGTTTAGGTTTTGTTGCTTGGCTGGCTTTTTCACGGGTTGGGCAGATTCCTTTAGGCAAAGATGACGATAAACCTGAGTTTGGGTATCTGGCTTGGGTCTCGATGCTGTTTTCAGCAGGGATCGGGATTGCACTGTTGTATTACGGTGTAGCTGAACCCGTTGACCATTTTATTCGACCACCAGAAGGTCAGGGCGGCACCATACAAGCTGCACGTGATGCGATGATGTATAGCTTTTTACATTGGGGCATTCATGGTTGGGTGTTGTATGCCTTGCTGGGTGTGACACTCGGTTATTTTGCCTTCCGTCGAGATTTACCCTTGGCCTTGCGGTCCGCACTGTATCCGATCTTTGGTGAACGGATTCATGGTTTGATTGGAGATTTTGTCGATGGCTTCGGGATTTTAGCCACGGTCATTTCTCTGGTCACTAACTTGGGCATCGGGGCCTTGGTACTGGTTTCGGGTCTACATTATCTTCTCCCTGAGATTCCGAATAACCAAGCCACACTGATTACCGTGGTATTGCTGATGATGTCGGTGGCGACCATGACCACCGTGGTCGGGATTGAAAAGGGCTTGGCGTGGTTATCGCGGATCAATCTACGTTTACTCTATGCGCTCTTGCTATTCGTGTTCCTGACAGGCCCAACCAATCATCTACTCAATGGTTTAGTGCAGAACATGGGCGATTACCTCGATCATTTTCTGGCAAAAAGCTTTGACATGTATCTCTACAACAGCAAGGCAGGTGAGTGGTTAGGTTCGTGGACGGTGTTTTATTGGGCATGGTGGATTGCATGGGCACCATTCGTGGGCATGTTCATTGCGCGGATTTCCAAAGGCCGTACCATTCGCGAGGTGGTGTTGGGTGTCTGCCTGATTCCACTGGGTTTTACCTTGGCTTGGATTTCGATTTTTGGCAATACTGCAATCTATTTTATTCTGGAACAGAAGCAAAAAATCCTTGGTGACTTGGTCCTGACCGACCCTGCTTTGTCCTTATTTAAGCTTCTCGAATTTTTACCGTTCAATCCCTATATTGCCGGGATTGTTGTTGTGATTTGTTTCGTATTGTTTTTGACCCCTGTGGGTTCTGGTACACTCATGATCGCAAATCTGTCCTCGAAAGGGGGTAGCAATGAAAGTGATTCGCCGATTTGGTTAAGAATTTTCTGGTCTGTGGTGATTACCATTGTCAGTATTGGTCTGCTGTTGGCAGGGAGTTTCCACTCCATGCAAAGTGCCGTGGTGCTGTGTGGTTTACCATTTTCCGTTATTATTTTGCTGTATATGTTTGGCCTCGCCAAAGCACTAAAACAGGATCAATTTCGTCCTACACCACCGCAAGTGATAACGCAGGTAACTCAGTCATCACAAGCTATAACTGAAAAATCAGAAACATTGTAATTCGGGTAAATGACTTTTATTTTTCATTTTTTATTCAGACATGTCTTTTCATTGATGCAAAGATGGAAAGACGTAGATGAATATTTTCTTTTTGTTCTCTAACTCCCTGAGGATTGTATGGCAACAGATAATCCAAGAGCGGTTGATGATTCTACATTAGCGAATAAAGACCAGTTAAATCGTGTGGTCTTTTATGTTTCAGCTCTACTTATTTTAACATTTGCACTGGTTACGATTTTTTTTAATGACTTTGCCAACCACTTACTCAATGTGGTGCTGGCTTGGGTCAGTGATAAATTCAGCTGGTATTACTTATTGGCAGCAACGCTGTATCTGATCTTCGTGATCTTTATTGCCTGCTCGCGTTATGGTGATATCAAGCTCGGGCCGAAGCACTCTAAACCTGAGTTTAGCTTGCTGAGTTGGTCGGCGATGCTGTTCGCAGCGGGGATCGGCACGGACTTGATGTTCTTCTCGGTGGCTGAGCCGCTATCTCATTATATGAATCCACCTGTGGGTGAGGGGCAGACCTTTGAAGCTGCTCGTCAGGGCATGGTCTGGACCCTGTTCCACTACGGCTTAACCGGTTGGGGCATGTATGCACTGGTCGGGATGGCCTTGGGCTATTTCAGTTATCGTTATAACTTGCCGCTGACCATTCGCTCTGCCTTATACCCAATCTTTGGTAATAAAATTGACGGGCCGATTGGGCATACCGTTGATACCGCTGCGGTAATTGGTACCATCTTTGGTATCGCAACCACCTGTGGTATCGCCGTCGTTCAGATCAACTATGGTCTGCATGTGTTGTTTGATGTACCTGAGAACCTGTGGATTCAGATTGCCCTGATTGGTCTTGCTGTAATTGTCACGATTATTTCGGTGACTGCAGGGGTCAATAAAGGCATCAAGGTGCTGTCTGAAATCAATATCTATGCCGCGATTGGCCTGATGTTGTTCGTCCTGTTCCTCGGCAATACCGAATTCCTGCTCAATGCCTTGGTGCAAAACTTTGGTGACTATATCAGCCGTTTCCCGAGTCTGGCGCTGGAAAGTTTTGCCTTTGACCGCCCGAAAGACTGGATGAACAGTTGGACCTTGTTCTTCTGGGCATGGTGGGTGGCGTGGTCGCCATTTGTGGGGCTGTTCTTGGCACGTATTTCACGTGGTCGTACCATTCGTGAGTTCGTCTGTGGCACCCTGATCATTCCTTTATTATTTACGATTACGTGGTTGTCTATTTTCGGAAATAGCGCTTTATATAACGTGATTTTTGAAGGTAACACCGCACTGGCACAAACGGTTTTGACTGATCCTGCACATGGTTTTTATGACCTGTTGGCGCAATATCCGGGCTTTGCCTTTATTGCGGGTGTGGCCACGATTACCGGTTTGCTGTTCTATGTGACGTCTGCCGATTCAGGTGCTTTGGTACTCGGTAACTTTACCACCAAGTTCTCCAATGTTGACAATGACGCACCGCGTTGGCTGAGAATTTTCTGGGCAACTGCAATTGGTTTACTCACGATCGCGATGTTGATGGCGAACGGGATTACAGCTCTGCAAAGCGCCACGGTGATCATGGGTTTGCCGTTTAGTTTTGTGATGTTATTGGTGATGGCGGGCTTATATAAATCCTTGCGTTTAGAGGATTATCGTAAAGCCAGTCGCAGCTTAAATGCGGCACCTGTGGTCGGAAACGTGGACATTCTGAACTGGAAGCAGCGCTTATCCCGTGTCATGCATCATCCGGGCAGTAGTGAAACTCAACGTATGCTCGACAGTGTATGTAAGCCAGCGGTACAGACCGTGGCGGATGAGTTGATCAAGCGTGGCATGAATGTGGAAGTGACGCAGGGCGAGGTCGATGAAAGCGACAGCCTGTACCATCTGGATCTCACCATCTACATCGAAGAAGAGCATAACTTCGTGTACCAGATCTGGCCGGTACGTTATATCGCACCGACCTTTAGTGAGCGTGGTAAACGTGGTAAGCAGTTCTACTACCGTTTAGAGACTTTCTTGTATGAAGGTTCTCAGGACAATGACTTGGTGGGATACACCAAAGAACAGGTGATTAATGACATTCTGGATAAGTATGAACGTCATATGACTTTCTTGCATATCAATCGGATTAGTCCTGGTAACCGTCCTTTGTATCCAGATTCACAAGACTAAACCTTCCATAAAAAAAACCTCACTGCTTGTGAGGTTTTTTTTATGGGCTGAATTATAAGGCGCCGTATTTTTGCCATGTTTCACCCGTTTCATAAGGTGCGTAATGGCTTTTTAGTTCATGCAAGGACTGGCTTTGATAGATGGCGAAGATAATCATGATTAAAAATAAACTGATCAGTTTGATCGCGCGTTTATGTTTATATTCGCCAGAATACAGGTAGAAAATACAATAGAAGGCAATCATCAGATAAGTACAAAACAGCGAGTTAAACAGCAGATAGACCAGTAATACGGCGGTGATGGCCAAGGCAATTCGATTTTTTAAAATATTGGGGCGCAAGCTGAGTACATTCAGGATCAACAGACCCAAAGAGGTCCAGAACAGATAGGCTTGCCCACCAATCACCACAATATAGGTGGACTGTAGCCACAAGAGTACGAGCCATACAAAAACGGAAAAAATGATAAATTTAGATAGGCCAGAAGTGGGCGGCAAAGTATGTTTCATATTACATTGGTTTTTTAAATAGCAGTTTGTTTGGGAAACTAAAAGCGAAAATTCAATAAATCTTTGGTTTTGATCTTTGTTAATACAACACAGAGCAAAGAAAGTGATCCACCAATCAACATTGCAGGCACCACGCTGAAAAAGCGTGTCATCACACTAGACTGCAAGGCGCCCAGTTCATTACTTGAGGTGACAAAGATGCCATTAATGGCAGCAATGCGTCCAAGCATGTCCTTGGGGGGGATCAGTTGCAGTATGGTTTGACGAATAACAATGTTGATGCTGTCACAGGCACCCATAATAATGAGAACTGCGACAGAAAAATAGAGTTGTCTGGTAACAGCAAATAACAGAGTGCATAGTGCAAAGCCTGCCACGGCAATCAACATGATTTGCCATGGTCTGGACTTGGGTGGATAGCGGACTAAAACCACCATCATCAGCAAGCCGCCAAACGCAGGTGCAGCGCGTAATAAACCAAAACCATCGGCACCGACATGCAAAATATCTTGGGCAAAAATGGGGAGCAGCGCGATAATTCCACCAAAGAAAACGGAACCAAGATCGAGAAATATGGCCCAGAAAATAATTTTGGTTTTAAAAATAAATTGTAGTGCTTCTTTCAGGCTTTGTGTGATCGACTCGGTTTGCAGTTGCGGAAACGCTCGTTTTTGTAAACACCACAGCGCGATACAACCGATCAGAAAAAGTGCCACGATCACGGCAAAGGTAATCTCTAAATCGAGATGAGCCAGCAAAAAGCCGCCGATTACAGGGGCAAGAATGCCGCAGGCCTGCCAGCATATACTGGTCCATGTTGCCGCATTGGCATACAGATGTTCGGGAATCACAAAGGGGCGTAAGGAGTTAAAGCAGGGGCTATAAATACCGCGAATACAGCCAAATAAAAACAGGATACTGAAGGTTGCAATCAGTAAGAGGTTGGAACTGATTTTATCCGCCTGAAACAGATCAAAGCAGATCCATAAGCCAAGCGACAGGGGAATGGCTAAACTAAAACTGATTTGCAAAATACGCTGACGGTTAAAGCGGTCAGCAATATACCCTCCCCATAAAGACAGGGCGAGAAAAGGCAAAAAATCCATGATCCCGACCAAGCCGAGAATCAGCGGGTTTTTGGTGATTTGATACAGATGAAACGCCACCAGCACTTCTTGAATCAGTACCGCAAAGGTCAGACAGCATTGATTGAGGGTCAATAACCTAAAGTCACGACTGGCAAATGCAGCAAAAGCAGAATCGGGTACAGCAGAAGGCATAGGGTGAAAAATATAAAAGGCAGAATGAGAAAAGGGAAGAGCCGAAACTCCTCCCTTTTGATTTAGGCTTGGCCTTGCTTATTGTGCAACAGCTTCCGCTTTTTCGACTTTCTTGGCAGGAACCAAGTTTGCAGGTGTCGTATAGTTCAAGCCCAACGTTGAACTTGAATAATGACGGATTTGATCTAACAACGCAGGATCAGTTGAAAGGTCTTTGCCATAAGAACGAACGATCTCATGCAATTTCTCATTCCAAACACCTTTGGTTTGCTCTGGGAATGCTTTTTCAAGCAAGTTGAGCATGATGTAAGGAGAGGTTGATGCACCCGGAGAAGCACCTAATAACGCCGTTACAGACTTGTCTTTAGATGCAAAGATTTCTGTACCGAATTGCAATTTCGCAGGTTTACCCGGCTCTTTTTTGATGATCTGAACGCGTTGACCACCTTGTTGTAAATGCCAGTCTTTTGGATCAGCTTCAGGGTAGTATTTTTTCAACTCGTTGAAACGATCAGCATCAGACATCAACACTTGGCTGACGAGGTACTGAACAAGGTCAGCATTTTGTAGACCAATTGCAGCCATCGGCAAGACGTTGTTTTTGTTGGTTGATGCAAGCAAATCAAGTTGTGAACCATTTTTCAGGAACTTGTTTGAATAGGTTGCGAATGGGCCAAACAACACATATTTTTTACCGTCGATATAACGGGTATCAATATGTGGAACAGACATTGGAGGCGCACCAAGATCAGCACGGCCATAGACTTTGGCTGTGTGTTTTGCAGTGACCGCAGGGTTGTCAGTCACAAGGAACTCACCACCTACAGGGAAGCCTGCATATTGTTGTGCTTCTGGTAAGCCAGTCATTTGCAATAATTTAATTGCAGCACCGCCCGCACCAATAAATACGAAACGTGTTTTAACATGATCAACTTTGCCAGATTTCAAATCTTTGAATGCAACAGACCAAGTGTTGTCGTCATTCTTGCTGATACCAGTTACTTCAGTTGAAGTGCTGAGTTTGAAGTTTGGACTCTTTTCGAGGTGGTTGATCAACTGAGTGGTGATTGCACCGTAGTTCACGTCAGAACCAACGTCCATACGGGTTGCTGCCACTTTTTGTTGAGGATCACGACCATCCATCACCAAAGGTGCCCATTTCTGAATTTCAGCTTTATCTTCGCTCATTTTCATGCCCGCGAATAACGGGTTTTGAACCATGGCAGCATAACGCTTTTCCATGAAGTTCACGTTATCGCCCCACACAAATGCAATATGTGGTACTGGGTTAATGAACGTATTTGGTGTTTCTAACACACCTTGTTTCACTTGGTAAGCCCAGAATTGCTTGGCAATTTCAAACTGGCCAGCCACGTTGATGGCTTTAGAAATGTCCATTTTACCGTCTTTTTCTTCGGTATAGTTCATTTCCATAAAGCCAGAGTGGCCTGTACCCGCATTGTTAAAACCGTTTGAACTTTCTTGTGCAACAGCATCAAGACGTTCATACATGCGGATGTTCCAGTCTGGTTGTAATTCGTTGAGGTAAGTACCTAAAGTGGCACTCATGATCCCGCCACCGATCAGTACAACATCGACAGTAGGTTCGTTGTTGGTGGTTTTAATTGCCTTAGACGCAACTGGTCTAAAAAGAAAGGCAATTGCAATAATAATCAGTACCACGATCAGTACTAATAAATATTTCCAAAATTTTTTCATTCAATTTACCTTAAAAATTAAATGACGCTCTATATGACAAGCGATATAGAGAGAAAGAATTTAAATGATGATACAGACGCAATAAAGGTACATCAGCAAAGGGTTGGCCTTTACACTGATGTCAGAGAGGTTAGTTCATGAATTTTACTTTAATTTAGATGGTGTTTTGGTTGAACTAGTGTTTCAAAATGTACAAATCAAGTCGCTTTAGATTAAATATTGTATTTTTATTGTGTAAAGTTCTAGTAAATCTGAGGTTTATAGTTTAGAGAGATGAGTCACATTTTGACCAGATACGATGATGTGCACAATAAAAAATTGGCTCAGCTATGCATAATGGTGTAAAAATTTTCACAACACTGCCTGATTTATTCCTAGCTACCGCGATCCAATGCATATACCCGATAAGATGGCTACGATAGGCTTATTTTACTCATATTCATGAATATGTTGGATTGGCCTAAATGGTTTAAATTTGAGTTTTAAAGTCTATTATTTGATTGTAAAAATACACTTATATCATAATTTAAAATTAATAAATAATATAGATATTTGAAAAATAACAATAAAATTTCTTTGGCCTGAAGTGTAACATTGACACCCTTAAACCCACCGATTATTCTTTAAGCGCTGGCCTACATCGCCAGCCGGTTTTGACAGACCGTTTCCTAAGTGCATTGAAAAACCTTGTTTTTTTGATGTAGACTCGTTCGTCCCCCTTTTGTAGCGGTAGGGCGAAAGGGGGACGCCTTCGGGCGTGCTGATTCTTAGGTTCAGTCTGTCAACCCTCTTTCTCCCTGCCACCATAATCTTTATGTCTTGGCAGTATTCCGAATTTTGTAGGAGTTGGCCATGCACTGTATTTTTATTCTTCTTCATTAGTCTTTGACGCCGTTTGATTGCCTTTAGGCTTTTCAAGCGCTGCTTTGTCACGACTAAAAAATCATATCAACAATAAAACTTGAGATGCGCTCAAGCCGTCTTAGCGGGTCTTTGCATGCCTTTTTTTGCTTATTGCAGCATAAATGGCTGCTTGATCGGGTTGAGCAACAACAAAAAATTATTCAATCATGGAAATGATATGCCACCTTTTGCTTTGACTTATCGTGCTTTAAAAGTCTTGGATACCTCGCAAACACTGTTTAACCAAGATGGCTTTCATCATGTTGGGGTCGACCTGATTATTGAGGCGTCACAAGTTGCCAAAGGCACATTTTATAAATATTTTCACTCCAAAGAACAGTTGATCGAAATGGTGCTGAATGTACAGAGAACGGCACTCAAAAAAGAAGTGCGTTCAATTATTTATGCCGATAAAAACTTATCAGAACGCGAAAAACTAAAACAGATTTTCTGTCTACATACCGATCTGGAAGGGCTGTACCATTTATTGTTTCGGGCGGTTTTTGAAATTAAAACACGTTATCCAAAGGCATATGAGATCGTGGTGGAGTACCGAAACTGGCTGATTCGTGAAATTTATATGTTGTTGGTAAGAGTGGATATTAATGCTGCAAAAGTAGATGCGCAGATGTTCTTGTTTATGGTGGATGGGGCAATGGTGCGGTTGTTGAGTGGTCATACAGAGGATAAAGACAAGTTGCTGGAAGGGTGGATGGTGGGGATAGGATAAGGGTTGCTTAGTTGTAGCCTTATAGAAACACATTGATGGTGTTGAATGATAGAACAGCGGTCATTTTTAATTTTCCAAAATTTGAATGTTGCCCAATCATATTGGCATGATTATAAAATGGCATCCTACTGTTCCTGTGAAACGGAGGTATCAATGACCAGCTTTAGGAGAACATCTGTTTTTACTTGGGAATGGAAAACCCAAAGCAATACAGCCCTGCAAGACAAACTCTTGTGATCACCTTGATTGATTTTGATCAGACATTATCAAGTGCATCAGATTGCGTTTGCTTAAATGGCTCCTGTTTTGTTTGTTGTCCTGTTCTTGAACTCTTTAAGTATTACGTTTATCCAGTAGATGTATCTGTCAACGATTTTACTGATGGATATCGACTTGCTATCACCATAAATGGCATGAATTGAATGTACGTGGCAGCAACGGAATTTCAAAGCCTGATTTAATGAAGAAAACTCTTTTGCATAGTCGTGATTTCCATGCTCCAGAAGCGCGTATCAGACTAGCCAAAGTTCACTTCATTACATGCACAAAGTATGACAGGAGTCAGGATATGAATGGCAAGGTTCCACTACCCATTGAGCAGAAATCTGCAAAAGATCCCTATCAAGACCCTAAACGCTATCTATGGCTATTTAGTCCTGGTTTGCCTGTCATTGGTCTTGCTGCTGTAACAGGATATGTGCTCGCACCCAAGAAATTAAGATTTCTGGCCGCGGCTGGGCCAGCAATTATTCATGGACTGATTCCTGTTTTGGAAAAAATCATCGGAGAGGATGGCGGTAATGTTCCCGATGAGGCAATTAAAGCGTTGGAGCAAGACCCTTATTATATGCAGCTTGTTGCAGCGTTTATTCCATTACAATATTTGACTACACTGGTCGCGGCTTATGCCGTCAGTCGTAAAGGTACTCCGCTGATTGACCAAATCATGATGGGTGCTACGTTAGGTGCTGTGAACGGTACTGCAGTGGGTACGGCACATGAGCTATGTCATAAGCCGCAGAAAAAATACCACCATCTATCTCACATGGCATTAGCCCCTTCGTGCTATACCCATTTTCGGGTAGAGCATCCATTTGGACATCATAAGCATGTTGCGACCCCAGAAGATGCGGCCTCGGCCCAGCTTGGTGAGTCTTTCTGGCGCTTTCTGCCGCGCTCAGTGATTGGTAGTGTTAAGTCGGCTATCCAGATTGAGAGCGCACGGTTGGCAAGAAAAGGCAAAGGCTGGTGGTCTATGGAGAATGAACTATTACAGGGTTGGGCCATGTCCACAGCTTTCCACGCCAGCTTAATTGCCTTGTTTGGTCGTCGTGTCATTCCATTCCAGATTACTCAGGCGGTATATAGTGTGACTTTATTTGAGGCCATCAACTATGTAGAGCACTATGGCTTGTTGCGGCAGAAACTGCCAAACGGCCAGTATGAGCGCACTATGCCACAGCATAGCTGGAACAATAATAGCTTGATAACGAACCTATTGCTGTATCAGATCCAACGTCACTCCGATCATCATGCGTATCCCACACGTCCTTTTCAGACCTTACGTCATTATAACAATATCCCAGAGCTTCCTGGTGGCTATGCCGGGCTACTTTTACCTACGATTATTCCGGTCTGGTGGTTTAAACTCATGGATCAGCGCGTAGTTGATCATTATCAGGGTGATCTAAGCAAAGCCAATATTTACCCCAAGGCTCGTGCACGAATTTTTGCCAAGTTTGGCAAGAAAGATAGTTTGGCGCTGGAAAGCCAGTAATACGGGCATTGATTAGCCCATCTAGCATGGGTTAAGTTAAATTTTAGATGATCTGTATCCTTAGGTTGACGCCATGATGGTACCGTTAAAGTCCTTACAGTTTCCTATACAGTATCTGGATGTATGCGAGGCACTCATTTGTCCGCACGAAGAGGATCTAAAGGATTTTCATCGGCAATGCGGTGTTCGGTATGAAGAGCGACGCAATCACGGCGGAATGATTGATGGGGAGCAATTTATGCGAGCTTATACCCTGACTCAGCAATACTGCATGTCTGATCGTCCGGCTTTATTCCAGATCCTTGATGCTTTCCCTGTCACGGCACATGGTAAGCTGGGCTTGTTGGCACTTGCATCACGTACGCTTGAAGATGCGCTGAATGCTGCAATTGAGTTCTTCCCGCTAGTGATGCCAGCGTTTGAAGTCAGTCGTCAGAATTTTGGCAATCAGGTTCATGTGAACTTTGAGCGGGTGACTGATTTTGGCGAGCACAATGCATTTTTCACAGAAATGGTAATGGGTGCTCTGCATAGCTTCTTACCATTCATACTCACACCCTTGGATGGCGTGTATGTCAAGTTTGCGCATGCCTCAGTCTATCCAGATGCCTTATATGAAGAGTTCTTCCATCTTTACGTACAGCATGAGGCCGATAAAAATAGCATTGTGATCCCGCGGGCGCTGCTAGAAACTCCACTTTTGACGCAAAACCAAACCTTGCAACGTCAGATGGTGGAGGAACTCCGTATACGGTTCCAAAGAAATCATAATAAATCCGTGAGTTTGCAAGTCAGGCGATTGCTGTATCTTAATCTGGATGAACAGCGAATCATCAATACTGAATCTGTGGCTCAAAGCTTGAAGATGTCATATCGGACATTGGTGCGTAGATTGTCACAGGAAGGTACAACATTCCGGCAACTGTTGGATGAGGTGTGCATAGCCTATGCAAAAGAATTGCTTGAGCACTCACAAAAACCGATCGCGGAGATTGCGCAGCATCTCGGATTCAGTAGTTCGGCAAACTTTGCACGTACGTTCAAACGTCTTACTGGAAAAACGCCTTCAGAGTTCCGCCTGCCACCCCAAATCCCATCTAATGTGAAGAGCATGTCATGACCAAGATCGCCGTTGTACAGCCTACCTTAACGCTCGGTGACGTGGATGCCAATCTGCTCCGTGTCGAAGCGCTGATTCGTGATGCTTATCGTGAGCACGCCCCTGAAATCATTGTCTTACCTGAAGCATTTACTTCACCGAATGTCTATTCACCGATTTTACGTACAACGCCTGAGCCTATTGATGGCAGACCATTTCAACTCATGCGACGTCTAGCCAGAGAACTTGGCATTGTCTTGGCTGGTGGCTTTCTATCTATACGAGGTAAGCATAGCTACGGGACTTATCTGCTGGCAGAGCCTACAGGTCTGGTGCATTTGCATGACAAGGATATTCCCACGGCGTGGGAGCAGAATTTTTATGTGGGTGGCAATGATCATGGCGTTGTTACATGTCAAAGTCTTGGGTGTAAAGTCGGCCTTATGTCTGGCTGGGAGTGGGCTCGTACCGGCACTGCGGCACGTGTGCATGCCGAAAATGTACAGTTGATACTGGGAGGAATGTGCTGGTGGTCATTGCCTCTTAATTGGCACGGTCCTGTAGGTTGGCTCATGCGACGTGAACATGCCCTTTATCAAAGGCAGCAATATGAATTGCCTGGGCAGGTTGCAAGATTGACAGGAGTGCCGATTGCTCATGCTGCGCATGTTGGCAAGATACGATGTAACACTCCGATGCTGCCTGGTATCCGCTGGGAAACCGAAATGATTGGTGAATCGCAAATCTGCGATCGTGAGGGACATATTCTCGCACGACTCAGTTTTGAGGATGGTGAGGGGCATGTAGCTGCAGACGTCACGCTGAATACACCCAAACCGATCGATCCAATCCCAGATCAATACTGGATTTTTGATGTCACGCCGATGACTCATTTAGGCTGGCACGCGGCTAATCTTCATGGCACCTTGGCGTACCAACTGCGTCACAGACTGGGCTGTTTTCCATGGCAAGCATTAGAGTCACATGACTTGCCAAATTTAGTTGCACCAGATTTATAAGTTGCACTGCATGCTAAAGACAAACGGCATACATGGGCTTTTCTCGCTAGAGAGGAAGCAGCAGAATCTCCACTATCAATGTATCACCCTTATCCTTTTGGAGCAGACATGGCTTTTTGGTTTAATTTAAACAAACCGCAAGACGATTCAATATTTGAAACAGCGACGTATCACTATAGCTACGTGATGAGGCTTCCTGTAGATGCTGATCAGGTCTGGGCTGGGCTGACGGCCGACCGTCCTCTGGCGTGGTGCAAAATGCTGAATGGTCAATATACGTCAGAACGTCCCTTTGCAGTCGGCACTACGAGGGCCGTTGGTGTGGTGTTCAACGCCGTGAAATTACGGGAGCGTTTTTTTATTTGGGATGAGGTCAATCGTCGTCATGCGTTTTACGTGGAACAAATGAACACTCCATTTTTGGCGATGTTTGCCGAAGATTATCGGGTCACACCAACTGAAGAAGGTTGTGAGTTCATCTGGCGCTTTGCATTTGAGCCGCGCAAAGGTTTAAAAATGCTGTTTGATCTGGTTGAGCTTCCGAACAAGCTATTTTTGTTTGATAGTTTCAAGCGTGATACGGAGAAGCATTTTAAATCGGGACGGTATTAGTCAGCCCTGATTTGATATCAGGCCTTAACCGTCTTAACTGTTTCCTAGGTGTCCTGTAGTTGAATTAAAACTAGATTCTTTGGAGAACCCATTGTTTTCTCAATATATATTTTTGAGCAATGCTTATGGGTAAACCTGTAATGCTGATTAGTTTGTTCAGCCAGCACTAGATCGGTTGGAGAGGGGTAAATTGATGAGTTTTCTCGGGCTTGTAGTCTGTGCAGTAGATGTAACACTGCCGATGATAAGATTGTTATCTTGCATTTTGTGGTAGTTATTTTGGATGTTCATGCATAGGTCATATCTAAAACAATGCTAGAACTGAAAAAAGTGTTTCTTGCTTGATCTAGGTAAAGCACTGCTTTAAAAACAGTTTTGTTAGAAAACTAGCTGAAAGATCATGGATACCAATAATGGAAATATTGGTATCCATGATTAAGTAGTTCAATCAAATGTCTACTTATTTTATTTCAATGGATAACGTTAAATTCTACCAGCTTAACGCACCACCAGTTTGGTAATCTGTTACACGCGTTTCAAAGAAGTTTTTCTCTTTACGCAAGTCCATCATCTCAGACATCCACGCAAACGGGTTAGTTACACCAGCAAACTGCTCAGGTAAACCAAGTTGCGCTAAACGACGGTTACAGATGAACTTCAAGTATTCTTCCATCATGCTTGCATTCATACCCAATACACCACGTGGCATGGTGTCACGCGCATATTCGATCTCAAGCATGGTACCTTCAAGAATCATTTGAATCACTTCTTCTTGGAACTCAGCCGTCCACAAGTGCGGGTTCTCGATCTTGATTTGGTTGATCATGTCGATACCGAAGTTCAAGTGCATCGACTCATCACGCAAGATATACTGGAACTGCTCAGCAACACCATTCATCTTGTTACGACGACCCATACTCAAGATTTGAGTAAAGCCACAGTAGAAGAAGATCCCTTCAAGAACACAATAGAATGCAATCAAGTTACGCAATAAACGTTGGTCGTTTTCAGGTGTGCCTGTATGGAAAGTAGGGTCACTTAACGATTGAGTGTACTTCAAGCCCCATGATGCTTTACGTGCAACACTTGGAATCTCGCGGTACATGTTGAAGACTTCGCCTTCGTCCATACCCAAAGATTCGATACAGTATTGATAAGCATGGGTGTGAATTGCTTCTTCAAATGCTTGACGCAAGATGTACTGACGGCATTCTGGGTTGGTAATGTGACGGTAGATCGCCAACACCAAGTTGTTTGCAACCAATGAGTCTGCAGTCGAGAAGAAACCCAAAGAACGCATGATGATGGTACGCTCATCTTCAGTTAAGCCATTTTCAGACTTCCAAAGCGCGATATCATGGTTCATGTTGACTTCTTGCGGCATCCAGTGGTTTGCACACCCGTCAAGATACTTCTGCCAAGCCCACTCGTATTTAAATGGAACAAGCTGGTTCAAGTCTGCGCGGCAGTTGATCATTGCTTTATCATCCACCTGAACACGCTGTGCACCCATTTCAAGCTCTTCCAAGCCTGGTGCAACATCGAGGTGTTCTAAGGCAGCAGATGCTCGTGCCAACGAATCGGTGGGATCTGTTGATCGCACGGTATTGGTTCCAGCGGGTTGTGCAGTTGCCATGCGCGGCGATGATTGCTCTGAATCAGATACCACTTGCGTATTAGTCGTTTTTTGCGAGTCGATGGTCGCAGACTTGTGTTCAGGTGTAGTCGGTTTTTGCGAATCATCTTCAAAATCGTCCCAACTAAGGATAGACATATCAATTCTCTCTTCGTTGCTTTATATCTTTTATTTAGACATCTCAAGCAAGGAGATGTCCTACTATACGCTCAATTTGTGTAAGCAAAATTAAGTTTTATTGATTGAGTTTTAAAAAGTGACCAATGGCACCGACAATCCCTAAGACTTATTTTGATTACGCTGTTGTCTACGTATTTTAAAAAACGCGTAAACGAGGGGGATATAAAACACTAGAAAGGCACAAATCAGAACAATCACACCAAATTGATAATTATGACTGAGATGGAACATGATCGATGCCTCTATAGCAACCTCTCTTGCGGAGCTTTAGTTGCTCCTCACCTCTCCTAAACGGAGAGGGAGTTTGTTAAGAGAGGAATAAAATTACTGACAAGCTTCGCAGTCTGGGTTGTCAATTGAACACGCCATTGGCACTGGAGCCGCAGTGGTAAAACCATCTTCTTCAACCGCAGTTTCAGGTTTCTTCTCTGCAACCACTGCTGCTGGTGCTGCAACTACAGGTGCTTCAACCGATGCTGGTTTAACTGCATTGAGTGCGCCAGTATTGATCGTTGATTTCTCTGCTGAAGTTGCACCTAAAGCTCGGAGGTAATAGGTGGTTTTAAGACCACGTAACCATGCCATCTTATAGGTGATGTCCAGTTTCTTACCGTTCGCGCCAGCGATGTAAAGGTTCAATGACTGTGCTTGGTCGATCCACTTTTGACGACGTGATGCAGCATCCACGATCCAGCGAGTATCCACTTCAAACGCAGTCGCGAAGATTGCTTTTAATTCATCAGGAATACGCGCAATCTTTTGTACTGAGCCTTCGAAGTGTTTCAGGTCATTAACCATCACGGTATCCCACAGACCACGTTGTTTTAATGCACGAACGAGGTAAGGGTTGATCACGGTGAATTCACCAGAAAGGTTTGATTTCACATACAAGTTCTGGAACGTCGGCTCAATCGATTGAGATACGCCACAAATGTTAGAGATGGTTGCAGTCGGTGCAATCGCCATCACATTTGAGTTACGCATACCGTCTTTTTGAACTTTGGTACGTAATGAATCCCAGTCTAAACGTTGTGTACGATCAACTTCGAACATACGCTCTGGACGTGATTTCGCAACGATTTCTAAAGAGTCGATTGGCAAGATCCCTTGATCCCACAATGAACCTTTGAATGTTGAGTAAGCACCACGTTCGATTGCAAGGTTGCTTGACGTTTCGATTGCGTAGTAGCTGATCACTTCCATTGATTCATCAGCGAAATCAACCGCTGCATCTGAACCATAAGCAAGATTCATTTCATACAATGCATCTTGGAAGCCCATGATCCCCATACCCACAGGGCGGTGTTTCAAGTTTGAGTTCTTCGCTTGTGGCACGGCATAGTAGTTAATGTCGATCACGTTATCGAGCATGCGAACTGCTGTTTTTACAGTACGGGCAAGCTTCTCACGATCTAACACACCACCTTGAACGTGTTGTACAAGGTTGATCGAACCTAAGTTACAGACCGCGATTTCGTCTTGGTTGGTATTTAAGGTAATTTCTGTACACAAGTTAGATGAGTGAACCACACCCACGTGTTGTTGTGGTGAACGTAAGTTACATACGTCTTTGAATGTGATCCACGGATGGCCTGTTTCGAACAACATCGAAAGCATTTTGCGCCATAAATCTTTCGCACGGACTTTCTTGTGCAACATGTTTTCTTGTTTTGCGACCGCTTCGTAGTGTGCATAACGCTCAGCAAATTCAGCACCCGTTAAATCATGCAGGTCTGGTGTTTCAGAAGGCGTGAACAATGTCCACTCAGCATCTTCAAATACACGTTGCATGAACAGGTCAGGCACCCAGTTCGCTGTGTTCATGTCATGGGTACGACGACGGTCATCACCGGTGTTCTTACGTAGCTCTAGGAATTCTTCAACATCCAAGTGCCAAGTTTCCAGGTATGCACAAACTGCACCTTTACGCTTACCACCTTGGTTCACCGCAACGGCAGTATCGTTGGCAACTTTAAGGAATGGAACCACACCTTGTGATTTACCGTTGGTGCCTTTGATATAAGAGTTCAAGGCACGTACTGGTGTCCAGTCATTACCGAGACCGCCTGCCCATTTAGACAACATTGCGTTATCACGCATTGCGCCATAAATGTCGTACAGGTCATCACCAATGGTGGTCAAGTAACAGCTTGATAATTGCGGACGCAAAGTACCTGAGTTAAACAGGGTAGGCGTAGATGCCATGTAGTCGAAGCTAGACAATAAGTCATAGAACTCGATCGCACGATCTTCTCTGTTTTCTTCATTGAGCGAAAGACCCATTGATACACGCATAAAGAATAATTGTGGTAATTCAAAACGCACGCCATTTGAATGGATGAAGTAACGGTCAAATAAAGTTTGTAGACCTAAGTAAGTAAACTGGTTTGAGCGTTCTGGTTTGATCGCCGCAGCCAATTTCGCAAGGTCGAAGTCAAGCAGGTCTTTAGAAAGCAGATCAAGCTCAATACCTTTCTTCAAGAAGGTTTCTAAAGCATCGCCTTCTAAAGTGTCTGTTGGCAGACCCAAGAACTCTAAACCTGTGCTAACCAATTCGTTACGAAGTAAACGAGCAGTCACATAGGTGTAGTTTGGCTCTTGTTCAATACGGGTACGCGTTGCCATCATCATGGTGGTTGCGATATCGCTTTCTTTTACGCCGTTGTAGAGGTTCTTAACGGTTTCATCCACGATCGCTTGAACATCAATCCCTTCTAAGCCTTCACTTGCAGTTGCAATCGTGGCTGTTAATGCGTCCAAATCCAATGGTTGGAGCTGACCATTGGTATCTGTAATTTGCAGGGTAGGATGATGGTTCGCACCAGTTTGCTGACGAGCGCTTGCGCGTTGGTCGCGATAAATCACATAGGCACGGGCAACTTTCTGTTCGCCCGTACGCATCAGTGCCAATTCAACTTGGTCTTGGATTTCTTCGATATGAATCGTACCACCAGATGGTAAACGACGGTTAAACGTGTTCATTACCATTTCTGTGAGTTGTGTAATACGGTCATGGATACGACTAGAGTCAGTACCTTGTTGACCTTCAACAGCTAAAAATGCTTTCCCAATCGCAACAGAAATTTTCTCGGCATTAAATGTCGCAATCTCACCAGTGCGCTTAATGACCTGAAGTTGGCCAGGAGTAGAAGTGATGATGCTCATGTCAGCATAGCTCCATTATCATCTATTTTTATGTTCATGGACCGTTTGAATCGAGCAAAAAGTATGCCACGATGTTTGAGGGATAAACACAATACTTAGTGGTTAAAGTTTATTTTCAACACAAGATACGGGATTTTTTCCAGCAGATCAATCCTTGACATTTTACTAATTTTTTTTTCATGTCTTAACTGCTGAATTCACAGGGACATAGCATAACAAAGCCATGAAAAAAGGCTTATAGATAACTCTGTGGATAACTCAAAAAACAGACACTTAAACGGCTTTGGGTGAATAAAGAAACAAATTGTTTAACATTGGCACAAAATCTATACTAAATGTTCATCCTGTCGGAAAAAGCATGCAAAACTGAAAAATATATTAAAATTCATAATTTTAATAAAAAGATAACAAAAGGGGCTAGGCGTGTATCAGTTTGGTGAACGCCTACTTGTTTACAATGTAAACGTGTGTATATTGCAAAACATAAACCAATGTATCTGTCAGGTTTTTGATAGGCGGATTCACTCAGATTTTAGGGGCAAACAAATGAGCCAAGAAGAAAAGTTACCGAAGATTTTGATCGTAGAAGATGATGAGCGCTTAGCACGTTTAACACAAGAGTATTTGATCCGTAACGGTTTGGAAGTTGGGGTTGAAACAGACGGTAATCGTGCAATTCGTCGTATTATCAGCGAGCAGCCAGATCTGGTTGTCCTCGATGTCATGTTACCAGGCGCAGATGGTTTAACCGTTTGTCGTGAAGTACGTCCACATTATCACCAACCAATCTTGATGCTGACTGCGCGTACAGAAGATATGGATCAGGTGCTTGGTTTGGAAATGGGTGCCGATGACTATGTGGCTAAACCTGTTCAGCCACGTGTGTTACTAGCGCGTATTCGTGCTTTATTACGTCGCACTGACAAAACCGTAGAAGACGAAGTGGCACAACGTATCGAGTTTGATGATCTGGTGATTGATAATGGCGGTCGTTCAGTGACTTTAAATGGTGAGTTGGTTGACTTCACTAGCGCTGAATATGATTTGTTGTGGTTATTGGCTTCGAATGCAGGTCGTATCCTGTCTCGTGAAGATATTTTCGAGCGCCTACGCGGTATTGAATATGATGGTCAAGATCGTTCAATCGATGTACGGATTTCTCGTATTCGTCCAAAAATTGGTGATGATCCGGAAAATCCAAAACGTATTAAAACTGTACGTAGTAAAGGTTATTTATTCGTTAAAGAAACCAACGGAATCTAAATACTCTAAAGCCTCCTGATCTCAGGGGGCTTTTCCCTTGATAGAAGGGGCCTTGTGCAGCGTAGCTGTTCAGGGGAGATGTTCACTAGCTTGGAATTATTTACCCTATGGTAAGTCGAGTACTGAAAAACAGCATATTTTTGCGTATTTATGCTGGTTTGGTCGTTTTGGTCGTTGTGGTTGCCGCATTTTGTTATTTGCTGGTGCAGATCATTAACTATCAACGTGCGCAAGAATATCGTGAATCTCTTACTGATGGTATTTCCTATGTCATTAGTGAAGGTGTATCTCGTCAGCCAGAAAAACAGCAGAAGTTAGATTGGATTTCCGATGCTTCTGATTTGCTGGAATTGCCGATCTACTATGTCGATGCAGAACGGGTAGAACTGTCTCGCACCGAAAAAAAGCGCATCGCAGAACAAAAATCAGTGGTTCGTTATGATGCCAATAATGGTATAGGTTATATCATTATCGGTTTAAAAGACGATTCTAAGCATTACCTGTATATCAAAGTCGATAAAATTGGCGAACGCCAGATGAAAGCGCTACCGATTTTTGTACTGGATTATTTGATTTTCTATCCAGGGCAGGAGCGTGAGTACTTAGATAAAATCAAAAAGCATTTCTATTATCCGATTGAAATTGCAGATATTAAAGATATCAATCTGGATTCAGAGCAAATTGGTCGTTTGCGCCAAGATCAGAGTGTATTGTTGTATAAAGACAGTGCAACGGTGCGTGGAACCACCATTTCGATTGTTTCTCCTATGCCGAACCATCCTGCGCAAGTGCTGATTTTAGGGCCTGTGCCGATGTTTAACTGGATGCCGTTCCAACTGTCTGCAGGCATTACTTTATTTAGCTTGTTCCTGTTGAGCTTGGGGGTATACGGTCTGATTTTGCCATTGGAGCGAAAAATCCGTCAGGTTCGTTATGCTCTGAACAAGATGAAATCAGGTGATTTGTCCTTACGTGTCCCGATTGAAGGGAGCGATGAAATGGCCAACTTGGCTTCAAGCTATAACAACATGTCGGATCATATTCAGCGTTTGATTGAAGCGCAGCGTGAGTTGATGCGTGCGGTGTCACATGAGTTGAGAACACCTGTAGCGCGAATCCGCTTTGGTATGGAAATGCTGGCAGAAGAAGATGATTATAATTATCGTATTCAACAGGTCGATATGATTGATAAGGATATTGAGGCATTGAATACCTTGATTGACGAGATCATGACCTATGCCAAACTGGAACAGGGCACGCCGTCTTTAGATTTTGAAGACATTGTTCTGGTCGAGGTGCTGGATCAGGTGGCGATGGAAACCGAGGCACTGAAGACGCAAAAAGAAATTGAACTGATTGCACCAGCGTTGTCTTTAAAGGTAGATGCAGAGCGTCGTTACCTGCATCGTGTGGTACAAAATCTGGTCGGCAATGCGGTACGTTACTGTGATCATAAGGTGCGTATCAGCGGTGGGATTCATGCTGATGGCAATGCCTATGTTTGTGTCGAAGATGACGGGCCGGGGATTCTAGAGCAAGAACGCAGTCGTATTTTTGAAGCTTTTGCGCGTCTAGATGACAGTCGTACCCGTGCTTCGGGTGGTTATGGTCTGGGCTTGTCAATTGTCAGCCGGATTGCGTACTGGTTCGGTGGCACCATTCAAGTCGATCAAAGTCCAAACTTGGGCGGTGCGCGCTTTATCATGACTTGGCCTGCCAAGCGTTATAAACAAGTGATTAAAAAATAGAATGAAAAGACAGTTGCTCTTTTTGATGTAATAAAAAGCCAAGGGATATTGCCTTGGCTTTTTTTATAGCAAAATTTTAAGCCCATTCACTTGCTTTTGCATAGCGAGATGCATTGGCAGGAACGGAGGGGGTGCATGGGGCAATTATGCCCATGTTTTTGACCAGTAAGCCTGATGTTCTGTACTGTTCCACTGACCTTTAATTTGGGCAGCCTGAAAAGAGTCTAATGCCTGAACACGCTGCATGTAATTTAAAGTGGCAGGAAATCTTTGCTTGTCTGGAATTAAATTTAACAGGGCTTCTACTAAAAAGACCATCATGATGTCGGCAGCTGAGAAAGCTTCTCCTGCAAACCATGTGTGTGTTGCAAGATGCTGTTCTATCAATGTCATCTGCTGATAAAGGGTTGGATTGAGAAACTGTCGGTCAAAGGATCGCTTTATTATTCTGATTAAAGGTCGTGCAAAAAAAGGTGACCGATCTACCATTCGAGAAAAAATCTGCTTGAGTGCTAAATTCGGCATCAGCGTTGCATCTGCAAAATTTTTCCAATAAAAATATTGCTGTTTATTTACTGAGTTTGTTGGTTGGAGCTGATGAGGCAATCCATTCGCTAGTAGGCTATCTAAGATGGCGGAAGTCTCTGCTAACACTTGGGGCGGGCTATACATATCATCCACCAAAATTGGAACTTTACCCAAAGGATGAATGTCTTTGAGCCACTCAGGTGCCTCGCCATTGGGGGTACGCTCACAAAAAATAAGCGCATAATCGAGTTGTAAGACTTCAAGCAGCCACACGATGCGCTGTGAGCGAGAGTTACTTAAATGGTAGAGTTTTAACATGGATTTTAATCAGTTCTAGTTCATCGTGTCCGCCAGTTGGGGAATGTGGCCCTGGTGTCCAGTTGTAAAGGCTTGCTCTACGGTGTTGGCTGAGGCTGCCGTCGTCAATGTGAGTGACATCGTGATGATGATACTTTGGGTTTGCTGTTTGATTTGCATCATTTATCCTCCGAATGAGAGTGTTATTGTTAGGCTGTCTGTTGTTCTGCATATCGTTGCTGACAAGAAAAAAGCAGCAAGGTTGCTGCTTTTTATAAATAGAGTGAAAAAGAATCGTAATCTAAAGTGTTGGGCGCCGCTTGGTATGAGCTGAATGATTTTTACTCATGCAGAGAGGGATCAGGTTCAATCAGGGGTTTACCTGAGCGTAGACCTTGCAATGCATCAGCATTGAAGTCAATCAGCAGGGCATTATTTTTAATATCGATTTTATAGCCTTTGATGAGTGCTTGATCGCCATTTAAGGTTTCAACTTTATAGCTGTCCGCAATATTCAGAATACTTTCTAGGTTGGTCGTGGTTGCGGCAAAATCTTCTCTAAATACTTCGTAGATGTCTCTTAAATCAAAAATTGCATTATCAGCATCTGGATGTTTTCGAACATAACTTTCGATATGACGCATCAGAAGTTGTGAAAAAAAGAAGTAATCTGAGTCGTGTGTATATTCTAGATGCATGTTTTTCTCCTTTTGTGCTCATTCTAGAATACTCATCTATTACGCGAACTGTGTATAAAGATAATTAAAGTATTTAGCTGAATTGCAACATATTATGTCGAAATGACAACTTGATTGCGGCCCTGACGTTTGGCTTGATACAGTACATCATCGGCCTGTTTGAATAATTGCTCGATGGAGTGCTGATTTTCAGGCTCACAAATACAAATACCGATACTGATTTGGATCGAAAAGCTCTGTTGTGTTGCATATTCAATCGGGGTTTTACTGATTTGTAAGCGAATTTTTTCTGCACAGAGATAAGCTGCATCGGCATCGGTATTGGACATGAAAATAGCAAACTCTTCACCGCCTAAACGCCCGAGCAGGTCTTGGGGTCTGAGCAGGCTTTGAATGGTATGTACACAGCTTTGCAAGGCACGATCACCCATTTGGTGTCCATAGCTGTCATTCACCTGTTTGAAATGATCAATATCAAGCATCAGGAAAGCCGTGGTTTGTCCTGAACTGGTGGCTTGCTGCTGTAATAATTGTACGGACTGCAGAAATTGACGTCGGGTCAGGCTAGAGGTGAGTTCGTCGTGGGCAATGGTGTGCTGTAGTTCTTGAATCAGTTTGGATCTCAAGATATTGATGCTGGAAACAGTGAGCGGTGCAATGGTCATCATAATCAATCCAAGGCGGATCGAAATGGCGTTGTTTAAAAAGTGTTCTGGATAAAGTAGTAGGTAGTTTTGTGAAACATGATAAATCACAAAGGCGCAACTGATTGAGGTGATGATGGCGACTGAGAAATGGCGATAGCTCAGGGCGCACCAGATGAGTGCTGCAATCGGATACAGCAGTGAACCGGGGCCTGCATCGTAATAGCCAATCGCAATCGAAAAAATAACTGCAAACAAGGGCAAGCTTTGTTGCACGGTCTGGGTTTTAAATTCTTTGAGTTGTTGTTTAAACTCAGAGAAATGCGGCGCGCTGATAATTGCGGGGAGCAGTAACAGCGCATTTTGAATCTCTGCGGTAAACCAGTAGCCAAAATCTGTCCAGAAAGAGCCCAGAGCAAATTTGGTATTGAATAAGGGGAGGGTCAGTGCCGCAAATAAAGAGCTGGCCAAAGCACCAATACAGCAAAAGCTAAACAGAAATAGATAGAAATAGCCCTGATGCATGGAACGGATAAAGGCATTAAATCTGATATATAAAGTCAATGTGGTTAAAACATAGAATAGATTGGCAGAGTTCAGGCAGATATTGAGTAAGAACGGGGTGCCTTGTAAGGTGTCCGCCAGCAAATATCCTACGATTGCACCAATAAAACTGATCGGGTGGCGGGTATGCGGAAAGCGAATCAGCAGCCCGAGCAGAACTGAATTGGCAGGCCAGAAAGAGGCGAGAAAAGTCAGGTGTCTGGTGGCGATGCCAATGAGGCAGCACAGCAGAATTACCCCAGTAAAGAATGCGAATAATTGTAAAAGCGAGCGTGGTTTGAGTACTGCATGGGCTTGAGGCATAGAGACGTGTTTCTATGGCGAGATGAGGTCGCGCTATTATATAAATTCTGTTTAAATTTTCACCATAAAACTACGCCAATGCAATGGTTTAGTTTGTGCTGCAATATATTGGGGCATGTTGATTAAAATACGAATGTTTTTGATTCATCCATAAAGAAAAAAATGATCAATATGCTCTTCTTGATTAGATAATTCGATTTTTAGGGGTGAATTAACCGTGATCTTGGATATATCCGTAAATTTGAGGACAAAATCATCCGAAAGACTAAAGCGCTTCAACTAGCATGAGAAATTAGAAATCAGGTACAATTGGCGGGATTAATTTTGTGTTTGGTGTATTTGAAGGCCAATACATACATTCTTTGTTAAAAATAGGCCTGCCAGGAGTTATCCCCGCATGAGTGCCATTACTCCATACGATTGGGCAATAATTGCCTTCGTGATCGGCGTTACATTTCTTTGCGTTTTTATGCTGACAGTTCCCTTACTCCTCGGGGGTAAAGCATGGGGACGTGCAAAGCAAGAGCAGTTTGAGTCAGGTGTCGTAGGTGCGGGCGGTGCTCGTATCCGCCTGTCAGCCAAATTCTATTTAGTTGCAATTTTCTTTGTGGTTTTCGATCTGGAAGCCCTCTATCTCTACGCTTGGGCAACTTCGGTTCGTGAAGTCGGCTGGGTGGGTTTTGCAACGGCTGCCGTGTTTATTTTAGTTTTATTGATCGGTTTGATTTATGAGCTTTCGACTGGCGCACTTAACTGGGCTCCTTCGGATCGTCGTAAAGCAGCGGGTGTTAAAACCAAAATTGGTTCGCCAAATATGAATATTGCTGACATTACGCGATTCAATAACATTGAAGAGTTAGTTGTCGATCCTACTGGTCATATTCCAGCACAGTCTTCTGGTCGTGTTAAATCAAAAACACCGACTACATCATCATTTGAACAGGAGTAAGTCGGGATGAAATATACTTTAACCCGTGCGAATCCGGATGCCGATCAATATCCATTACAAGATCGTCAAATCGTCACTGATCCACTTGAGGAAGAAGTGAATAAAAGTGTGATGATGACACGTCTTGAGGATGTGTTGCATACAGCCGTGAACTGGGGGCGTAAAAACTCTTTGTGGCCATTTAACTTTGGTACGTCATGCTGCTACGTTGAATATGCAACCACATTAACAGGTGTGCATGACTTGTCACGTTTTGGTGCCGAGGTGATTCGAGCTTCACCACGTCAAGCGGATTTGATGATTGTTGCAGGGACTTGCTTTGTCAAAATGGCGCCTGTAATCCAACGTTTGTATGAACAAATGCTTGAGCCTAAATGGGTCATCTCGATGGGTGCTTGTGCTAACTCAGGTGGTATGTACGACATCTATTCAGTGGTTCAAGGTGTAGACAAAATTATTCCTGTTGATGTGTACATCCCAGGTTGTCCGCCACGTCCAGAAGCATTGATCCAAGCATTGATGTTATTGCAAGACCAAATTCAGCTTGAGCGCCGTCCACTTTCAGCGGTTATTGGTGATGATCTTCAGCCTGTGTATAAGCCAAAGATGATGCCAGAACGTGACCGTAAAAATGCGGAACGTATTGCGGTGAAAAACCTACGCTCTATGGATGACATTAAATAATTTTAACGATGAGTTTTTGACATATTCCATGATGAATATGGTCGTCGGGAAAATTGACAAAATTTGTATTAAATAGGAAGCCAAGCCAATGGCTGAAACTGACATTGCTATGCCAGAATCAACTCCAGTTGATTCACGCCCAGCATTTGCAATCGTAGAAGAGCTCAAAACCAAATTTGGTGAGAACTTCTATGTGCAGGCGACTTTTGAAGAGTTTCCAACAGTCTGGGTTGAGCGCGCACGCGTGCAAGAAGTCCTTATGTTCCTCCGTAAAGTGGAACGTCCTTATGTAATGTTGTTTGACTTGTCTGCGGTCGATGAGCGTTTACGTGTTCACCGTGACGGTTTGCCAGCATCTGACTTTACTGTGTTCTATCACTTGTTATCGCTTGAGCGTAATAGTGATATTCGTATTAAAGTTGCATTGAATGAAAATGATTTAAGCATCCCAACCGCAACCAATATCTGGCCAAATGCCAACTGGTACGAGCGTGAAGCTTACGATATGTTTGGTATCGATTTCGCAGGGCACCCAATGCTCCGTCGTATCTTGTTGCCGACGTATTGGGAAGGTCATCCATTGCGTAAAGAATATTCTGCTCGTGCGACAGAATATACCCCGTACATGCAAGACCAAGCGAAGCAAGATTTCGAACAAGAACACTTACGCTTTGTGCCAGAAGACTGGGGGCTAAAACGCGGTAATGATGACGAAGACTTCATGTTCCTGAACTTGGGTCCTAACCATCCATCTGCGCATGGTGCGTTCCGTGTGGTATTACAGTTAGATGGTGAAGAAGTCAAAGACTGTGTGCCTGATATCGGTTATCACCACCGTGGTGTGGAAAAGATGGCTGAACGTCAAACTTGGCATTCATTCATTCCGTATACCGATCGTGTCGACTACTTGGGTGGTTGTGCGCAAAACATGCCATACGTGATGGCTGTTGAGCAAATGGCAGGGATTCAAGTCCCTGAGCGTGCACAAGTCATTCGTGTGATGTTGAACGAGTTATTCCGTATCAATAACCACTTATTATTCTGTGGTACCGCGATTCAGGATGCGGGCGGTATGACCCCTGTATTCTATATGTTCGCAGACCGTCAGAAAGTCTATGACATCGTTGAAGCGATTACCGGTTACCGTATGCATCCGGCATGGTTCCGTATCGGCGGAACAGCACACGACCTTCCAAACAACTGGCAAAAACTTGTTAAAGAATTGCTAGAGTGGATGCCGAAGCGTTTGAACGAGTACTACACTGCTGCGCTTAAAAACTCAGTCTTTATCGGTCGTACCCGCAACGTTGCGCAATACGATGCGAAATCTGCATTGGCTTGGGGTGTGACAGGGACAGGTTTACGTGCAACGGGTATTGATTTCGACGTGCGTAAATATCGTCCATACAGTGGTTATGAAAACTTCGACTTTGATATTCCAGTGGAATACGAAGGCGATGCCTATGCACGTGTACTGGTTCACTTCCGTGAAATTACTGAATCATTGAAAATCATTCAGCAGTGCTTGGACAACATGCCATCTGGTCCATATAAAGCGGATCATCCATTGGCTGTTCCGCCACCGAAAGATAAGACATTACAAGATATTGAAACCTTGATTACGCACTTCTTAAGCGTATCTTGGGGTCCTGTAATGCCAGCGGGCGAGTCTTCATTTATGACTGAAGTTGTGAAGGGTGCGAGTACCTATTACCTCACTTCTGACAAGTCTACCATGAGTTACCGTACCCGTATTCGTACACCAACGTTCACGCATTTACAGCAAATGCCTTCAGTGATTAACGGCAGTTTGGTTTCTGACTTGATCATTTATTTGGCAACCATTGACGTGGTTATGGCTGACGTGGATCGCTAGGGGTAAACGATTATGATGATTTTGACTGATAAAAAACCACGTGTGAATGTTGAAGGGATTTTGACTGCGGACGAAATTCATGACATCGAACATCACATTGGTCATTACCCGTACCCACGTGCAGCATCTTTGGATGCCTTGAAGTGTGTACAACGCCGTAATGGCTGGGTAGATGATGCACAGATGAATGCGATTGCACAGCTATTGACCATGAGCGTAGCGGATCTGGAAGGTGTTGCAACTTTCTATAACCGTATCTACCGTCAACCTGTTGGCCGTCATGTGATTCTATTGTGTGACTCAATTGCATGCTTCTTGATGGGTGCAGAAACTTTGGCAGAAGCGTTCCAGCGCGAGTTGGGTATCCAGTATGGACAAACCACAGCAGATGGTCGTTTTACCTTGCTCCCAATTTGCTGTTTAGGCAACTGCGATAAAGGTCCAACTTTAATGATTGATGAAGATACTCACGGTCTCGTGGACGTTTCATCGGTTAAACAGTTATTGGAGAAGTATGTATGAATACTGAACCAAAACCAATCTATGGCGACGGTAACCCAGAAACGCATCCATTGACTTGGCGTTTGAGCAAACAAGAATTTGTTCGTGCGGCAGATGAGTACGAAGCACTAGAAGGCTATGCTGGCTTTAAAAAAGCCTTGAGCATGCCACCAAAAGATGTACTTGAAGTCATTAAAGCTGCGACTGTTAAAGGTCGTGGTGGTGCAGGTTTCCCAGCAGGGATTAAATGGTCATTGATGGCGCCAAATGATGGCGGGCCACGCTATTTGATCTGTAATGCCGATGAAATGGAACCAGGTACCTTTAAAGACCGTTTGTTGATGGAAAAACTTCCTCATCAATTGATCGAAGGCATGTTGATTGCAGGTTACACCTTAGAAGCAACTCAAGGTTATATCTTCATCCGTGGTGAATATGTTGAAGCGGCTCAATACTTAAATGAAGCATTAGAGCAAATCCGTGCCAAAGGTTACTTGGGTGACAACATCCTTGGAACAGGCTGGAACTTTGATATGCACGTTCACACAGGCGCAGGTCGTTATATCTGTGGTGAAGAAACTGCATTGATCAACTCGCTTGAAGGTCGCCGCGCCAATCCGCGTACCAAACCGCCATTCCCGCAGGTAGCAGGGGCATGGGGTCGTCCAACGATTGTCAACAACGTTGAAACCTACAATAACTTGCCAGCGATCATGTTGCGTGGCCCAGAGTGGTATATCAACCTGTCTGCGGGTAAATCAAAAGATCCAGGCACCAAAATTTATGGTGCATCAGGCAAAGTTAAATTCCCAGGCCTTTGGGAACTACCATTTGGTACAACTGCGCGTGAAGTGATTGAAGAGCATGCGGGTGGTATGCGCGACGGTCTAACCCTGAAAGCATGGTTACCAGGTGGTGCATCAACCGACTTCTTGGCTGCCGAACACATTGATTTGCCAATGGATTCAGAAACGATCATGAAAGCAGGTTCTCGTTTGGGAACGTGTTTACTCATGGTGGTGGATGAAACCCAATGTATGGTTTCTGCAACACGTAATTTAGAAGAATTCTTTGCGCGTGAATCATGTGGTTTCTGTACACCATGCCGTGATGGTTTACCTTGGGCAGTGAAAGCGCTTAAAGCACTGGAAGCAGGCGAAGGTAAGAAAGAAGATATCGATCATTTACAAGAACTGACGCGTAAATTATGGATCGGTAAAACTTTCTGTGCTCACGCACCAGGTGCGATGGAGCCGCTTATGGGCGCACTTAAATATTTCCGTAACGAGTTCGAAGCTAAGGTTAAAACCCATGCTCCAGCTCTAGACGTAGAACAAGCTTAAGGAATTCGACTATGGCTACAATTCATGTCGATGGAAAATCGTATGAAGTTAACGGCTCAGAAAACTTGCTTCAAGCATGTCTCAGCCTTGGCATCGACATCCCGTATTTTTGTTGGCACCCATCCTTAGGTTCTGTTGGTTCTTGTCGTCAATGTGCGGTGACCCAGTATGCAAATCCTGAGGACACACGTGGACGCTTGGTGATGTCATGTATGACACCTGCTGCCGACAATACCTATATTTCGATTGAAGACAAAGAAGCAACGGATTTCCGTGCGTCGATCGTTGAATTCTTGATGACCAACCACCCACACGACTGTCCAGTCTGTGAAGAAGGTGGTCACTGTCATTTACAAGATATGACGGTGATGACGCAACACGATCGCCGTCGTTATCGCTTTACTAAACGGACTCACTATAACCAAGAGTTGGGTTCGTTTATTGCGCATGAGATGAACCGTTGTATCGCGTGCTATCGTTGTGTGCGTTATTACAAAGACTATGCTGGTGGTACCGACTTTGGTGTCTATGCCAATGCGTCACGTGTTTATTTCGGTCGTCCAGAATCAGGTACTTTAGAATCTGAATTTTCGGGTAACTTGACTGAAGTGTGTCCAACAGGTGTATTTACCGACAAGACCCATTCAGCACGCTATAACCGTAAATGGGACATGCAATATGCGCCAAGCGTATGTTTCGGCTGTTCTTCAGGTTGTAACATCTCTCCGGGTGAGCGTTATGGCGAAATCCGTCGTGTTGAAAACCGTTTCAATGGTTCTGTGAACCAATACTTCCTGTGTGATAAAGGTCGTTTCGGTACAGGCTATGTCAATCGTGAAGATCGTCCACGTCAACCACAGTTCCGCAATGGTGAAACTGTTGCAACCGTAAGCGTTGATCAGGCGCTTGATCAAGTGATTGCACAGCTGAAAGGCAAAAAAGTGTTAGGAATTGGTTCTCCACGCGCAAGCTTGGAATCAAACTACGCACTGCGTGAATTGGTTGGACAAGACAACTACTCAACAGGGATGTCTCAAAAAGAGCAGAACTTGGTTGAGTTAGCCGCATCAATCATGCAAACACAGGGTATCTATAACCCGAACATGCGTGAAATTGAAAGCTATGATGCAGTATTGATCTTGGGTGAAGACTTAACTCAAACTGCACCACGTATGGCCTTGTCTGTGCGCCAAGCTGCGAAAAATAAAGCCAAAGAAATGGCTGCTGCAACACGTACGCCAGACTGGTTGGCTGAACCGGTACAACGTATCGGTCAAGATGCAAAATCACCAATCTATATCCTTGCTGCAACGCAAACGCGTTTAGCGGATGTGGCAACAGGTGAAGTGGTTGCATCGCCAAATGATATCGCACGTTTAGGTTTTGCAGTTGCTGCTGCGGTGAAAGGTGAAGCACTCTCTGGTTTAGCGGATGATGCCAAAGCATTTGCGCAAACCATTGCGGACACCTTGAAAGCTGCGAAAAAGCCATTGATTATTTCGGGCACCAGCTTACAAGATCCTGCCATCATGGAAGCTGCGGCACAAGTTGCGCAGAACCTCGGTGCAAATGCAGGCTTGTCATTGACTGTTCCTGAAGTGAACTCAATGGGCTTGGCATTATTTGGTGGATTAAGTCTAGAACAAGCATTTGCAAAAGACTTTGATACTGTGGTTGTGGTTGAAAATGACTTAACCCGTCGTTTACCAGTGGCACAAGTCAAAGCTGCACTGGATAAAGCTGAAACTGTGATTGTATTGGATCATAGCGAAACTGAAACCTTGAAACTTGCAGATATCGTACTTTCAGCAGCAAGTTTTGCCGAAGGTGATGGTACTGTCGTGAGCCAAGAAGGCCGTGCACAACGTTTCTACCAAGTGTATGACCCAAGCTACTACACGCCAGAATATGCGATCAAAGAATCTTGGCGCTGGTTACATGCCATTGAGACAGGTCTCAAAGGCAAAGCAGTAGACTGGACATTGCTGGATGATGTGATTGAAGACATCGTGAAGAATGTACCAGTACTTGCAGCAATCGAAGATGTTGCACCAGATGCGGGTTACCGTATCCATGGCTTGAAGATTGCACGTGAACCACGTCGTTATTCAGGTCGTACTGCAATTCGTGCGCCGTTATCGATTCACGAACCGAAACAGCCGACTGATCCGGATTCAGCATTAACGTTCTCGATGGAAGGTTATGTCGGAACTCAGACTGCATCTTCATTGGTACCTTTCGCATGGTCTGCGGGCTGGAACTCACCACAAGCTTGGAACAAATACCAAGATGAAGTGGGTGGTCATTTAAAAGGTGGTGATTCTGGTATCCGTCTATTCGATCGTTTAGCTAAACGTCCTGCACGTAGCTATGTTGCACCAACCGCTGTGGTGGTGAACCCTGAAAGTTTCCGTCTTGTGCCAATGCACCATATCTTTGGTTCTGGTGAATTCACTATCAAAACACCTGCAATGGAATCTCGTATTCCTGAAGCGATGTTTGCGGTGGGTGAGCAAGATGCGACTCGCTTGAATGTTCAGGATGGTCAACGAATTACCGTGCAAGCGGGTGAAACCAGCATCAGCTTACCTGTACAAGTGATCGAATATTTACCAACAGGCTATATCGGTTATCCAATTGGTTTAGCACCAACAGTTTCATTGGCAGAGCCTGTGTCTGTGGCGGTAGGAGTGTAATTCATGAATCAAGAAATTATACGTCAAACGCCACTTTGGGCTGAGAACTGGCCAATCGCTTATTCAGTGATTCAAGCCGTGGTGATCTTGCTGGTGGTGGTTTTGGTTGCTGCGTTAATGTCATTTATTGAGCGTCGTCTCTTGGCATTATGGCAAGATCGTTACGGTCCAAACCGTGTTGGTCCTGGCGGTATGTTCCAGATTGTTGCCGACATGCTCAAGATCATGTTCAAAGAAGACTGGACACCAAAGTTTGCTGATAAGCTCACGTTCCGTTTAGCACCAGCCGTTGCGATGGCAACTGCGGTACTTTCGTTTATGGTCATTCCAGTAAGCCCTACACTGGGCGTTGCGGATATGAGTATCGGTCTATTGTTCTTTATGGCAATGGCGGGTATTGCAGTCTATGCAGTGTTATTTGGTGGCTGGGCGTCTAACAACAAATACTCATTACTTGGTGGTCTTCGTTCTGCCGCTCAAACCATTTCTTATGAAGTGTTCTTGGGTATCTCGTTGATGGGTGTGGTTGCAATTGCAGGCTCATTCAACCTTCGTGAAATCGTTGAAGCACAACGTGATATGTGGTTCATCATTCCTCAATTCTTAGGTTTCTTGATCTTTGTGGTTGCGGGTGTTGCCGTTACGCATCGTCATCCATTTGACCAACCAGAAGCTGAGCAAGAATTGGCCGAAGGTTACCATGTCGAATATGGTGGTATGAAGTGGGGGATGTTCTTCGTTGCGGAATATGTCAACGTGGTATTGATCTCTGCCTTGATCGTCACCTTATTCTTCGGCGGATGGCTTGCACCATTCAACTTGGAAATTCCATTTGTTCCACCATTATTCTGGTTCGTGATTAAAACAGCATTCTTTGTAATGATGTTTGTCTTGGCACGTGGTTCGTTAATGCGTCCTCGTTATGACCAAGTGATGAACTTTGGTTGGAAAGTTTGTTTGCCATTGGCGTTGGTCAACTTGTTAGTGACTGGTGCTGTGATTCTGATGAATCAGGCCTAGGACAGCAGGGAGTACAAAATGTATAAAATTCTAGCTGGCTTTGGATCGATTGTACGTTCGTTATGGATGGTGTTCAGCCATGTCACACGTAAACGTGACACGATCTTATATCCAGAAGTACCAGGTGAACAAATTGCACCTCCACGCTATCGTGGTCGTATCGTATTAACACGTGACCCGGATGGTGAAGAGCGTTGTGTGGCATGTAACCTGTGTGCGGTTGCTTGTCCTGTTGGCTGTATTTCATTACAGAAAGCGGAAAAAGAAGATGGACGTTGGTATCCAGAATTTTTCCGTATCAACTTCTCACGCTGCATTTTCTGCGGGATGTGTGAAGAAGCATGTCCAACGACTGCCATTCAGTTGACCCCGGATTTCGAACTGGGTGAATATGTACGTCAAGACTTGGTTTATGAAAAAGAAAACTTACTCATTTCTGGACCGGGTAAATATCCTGACTACAACTTCTACCGTGTTACCGGTATGGCGGTAAGTGGCAAAGAAAAAGGTCAAGCACAGAAAGAAAGTGCACCAGTAGATGTACGGAGCTTATTACCATGATGTGGCCATTTTATTTGATGGCACTTGTGGCCATCGTTTCGACGATTCGTGTTGTAACCAATACGAATCCAGTGCATGCACTGTTAAGTTTGATCGTTTCTCTTCTAGCGGTTGCTGGTATTTTCATGATCGTGGGTGCGCCGTTCGCGGCTGCCCTTGAGATCATCGTTTATGCTGGTGCCATCATGGTCTTGTTCGTTTTTGTTGTAATGATGCTGAATCTTGGACAAGAAACCATTGAACAAGAGCGTAAATGGTTGAGTTCAGACGCTTGGGCTTTTCCTGCACTGATGAGCTTTTTATTGGCTTTGATCTTGGTGTGGATGCTGGGTGGTGAATACACCACAATTTCTGCACCTATGGGGACAGAAATTGTAGGTCCGAAAGCTGTCGGTCAAGCGCTATTTACTCACTATCTATTATTGGTAGAAGTTGCCGCGATGTTATTGCTTGCAGCACTGGTTGCAGCATTCCACTTAGGCAAACGTGAACCAGGTGCAGAAGAGGATAAAGAATAATGGGACACATCCCTTTAGAACATGGTTTGATCGTTGCAACCATCCTTTTTGCACTGGGTTTTTACGGTGTAATGGTGCGACGTAACCTTTTATTTATGCTAATGAGCCTTGAAGTGATGATGAATGCCGCTGCGCTGGCATTCGTTTTAGCGGGTAGCGTTTGGGCGCAGCCAGATGGACAGATCATGTTCATTCTGATTTTGACGCTTGCTGCAGCAGAGGCATGTATCGGTCTTGCGATCGTCCTTCAGTTTTATCATCGCTTCCATCATCTGGATGTGGATGCTGCTAGTGAGATGCGCGGATGAGTACATTATATTTAACCATTTTATTTCCGCTCATTGGTTTTATCCTCTTGGCGGCAGGGCGTAATAAACTGTCTGAAAACCTGGCAGCTATTATTGGTGTTGGTTCAGTCGGTTTGTCTGCGTTATTCGCTTTAATTGCGGGTCTTGCATTTACCAGCAGCGGCCAAACTGTTTTTGTTCAACATTTATGGACATGGTTCAGTGTTGGCGGTTTTGAGCCAGGTATCAGCTTGCACCTTGATGGTTTGTCATTACTGATGACAGGCATGATCACGGGTGTTGGTTTCCTGATTCACATCTTCGCATCTTGGTATATGCGTGGTGAAGAAGATTACGCACGTTTCTTCTCTTATTTCAACCTGTTCGTTGCCAGCATGTTGTTGTTGGTACTCGGCGATAACCTGGCGTTATTGTTCTTGGGTTGGGAAGGTGTAGGTCTGTGTTCATACCTGTTGATTGGTTTCTACTACTCGAACCCTGCAAATGGTTGGGCAGCAATCAAGGCATTTACCGTAACACGTGTGGGTGACGTTTTCTTACTCATCGCACTGTTCTTGCTCTATCAACAGTTTGGTACGTTGAATACCCAGTACATTGTTGAAAATGCAGCGACTGTGATGACACAAAGTTCATCATTGTCGATCTGGACAGCATTGATGTTGTTCTTGGGTGCGGCAGGTAAATCAGCGCAAATTCCATTACAAACTTGGTTAGCCGATGCGATGGCTGGTCCTACACCAGTATCTGCATTGATCCACGCTGCGACCATGGTCACAGCAGGTGTGTACTTATGCTGCCGTATGTTCTCTGTGATGGAAATGGCGCCAGCAGTGATGCAGTTCATTTCGATTACTGGTGCTGTGACTTTGCTGGTTGCTGGCTTTGCGGCCTTGGTTCAAACCGATATCAAACGTATCTTGGCTTACTCAACCATGAGTCAGCTCGGTTATATGTTTATGGCGGTGGGTGCGGAAGCATACCAAGCGGGCTTATTCCACATGTTGGCTCACGCATTCTTCAAAGCGTTATTGTTCCTTTCTTCAGGTGCCGTAATTCTTGCATGTCATCATGAACAAAACATTTTCAAAATGGGTGGATTACGTCATAAGATTCCATTTGTATTCTGGTGTTTCGTGATCGGTGGTGGCGCATTGGCAGCACTTCCAATCGTGACGGTTGGCTTCTTCTCTAAAGATGCGATCTTGGGTGCAGTCTATGCACAGTCGGCTATTGCCAATCTTCCGCTTTACCATACCTTGTACTGGGTGGGTGTAGCAGGTGCATTCTTAACCTCTATTTATACCTTCCGTTTAATCTGGGTGGTGTTCTTTGGTGAAGAGAAAACCCATGCACATGCGATTCATGGTGTGACTTACTGGGCGCCGCTTGCAATCCTTGCTGCGTTGTCAACAGGTATTGGTTACTTCCTGCAAGCGCCAGTTGCAAAATTGTTGACTGCTGCAAGCATTCCAAGTTTTGTGATTCCTGAAAGCTTAGAAGCGGCTGTTGCACATGCTGAACATTTAGCAAGTGGTGTTGCCCTTGTTGGTTTAGCTGTCGGTATCTTCTTATTTGCCTTTGCGTATGGTGCAGTTAAATCATTTGCTCAGACCTCTCTGGGTTCAGGTTTAGCACATATTTGCCGTACTGCATTTGGTTTCGATGCTTTGTATAACATCGTATTTGTAAAACCTTATTTATTGATTGCGAAAATTTTAGGTCGTGATCCTGTTGACGGGTTATGGTTGTTACTGCCTGCCATTGTGAAGGGTGGGAATAGCTTTACCAGTTCGCGTCAAACTGGTTCATTACGTGAATACGCATCAAGCATGTCACTCGGTGTAGTGGTGTTATTGATGATCTTGATCGTGATTCAGGTTGTGGGGAAATAAAATGGAAAACAATTTAATTTTACCCGCACTGATTTTAGTTCCTTTCATTGCTGGTTTTATTTGTTGGTTGGTTGATAAATACGACCAACATTTACCGCGTTGGATTGCCTTGATTGGTATGCTCATTACCTTTGGTTTGGGCATTGCACTTTGGCAAAGTGGTACATTTAGCTACGAGTTGGGCAGTAAAGTTCCGACTTGGGCGGCTGAATTCCATCTTCCTTGGATTCAGACTTTAGGCATCAGCATTCACTTGGCAGTGGATGGTTTATCTCTGCTTATGGTGTTGCTGACTGCATTACTGGGTGTACTTGCAGTAGGCTGTTCATGGGGCGAGATCCAAAAGAACGTAGGTTTCTTCCATTTAAACCTCCTGTGGAGTTTAGGTGGGGTCATCGGTGTATTCTTGGCGATTGACTTATTCCTGTTCTTCTTCTTCTGGGAGATGATGCTGGTACCAATCTACTTCCTGATTGCGTTATGGGGTCATAAAGGTTCGAATGGTCGTTCACGTGTTTACGCTGCAACCAAGTTCTTCCTCTATACACAAATCGCGGGTTTGATCATGTTGATCGGTATCTTAGGCTTAGTGGTCTATGGATACATGATGACCGGTATGATCGGCTTCGATTACAACTACCTTTTGGCCGTTGCGAACCACTTACCACCTGAAGTTGCTTATGCATTCATGCTGTGTTTCTTCATCGGTTTTGCGGTGAAATTACCTGTCTTCCCATTACACGGTTGGTTGCCTGATGCGCATGCGCAAGCACCAACAGCGGGTTCTGTGGATTTAGCGGGTATTTTGATTAAGACAGCAGCATACGGTTTGATTCGTTTCGTGATTCCATTCTTCCCGGCAGCTTCAGCGCAGTTCGCTGACATTGCCATTATTTTGGGCTTGATTGGTATTTTCTACGGTGCATTCCTTGCGTACCAGCAAACAGACATGAAACGTTTACTTGCGTACACGTCGATTTCACACATGGGTTTCATCTTACTTGCAATTTATGCAGGTAATATCCTGACCTTCCAAGGCTTAATGATCATGATGTTGGCACATGGCTTGTCATCTGCGGCATTGTTCATTATGTCGGGTCAAGTGTATGAGCGTGTACATACCCGTGACTTGCGCTTGATGGGCGGTCTTCGTGGTCAACTGCAATACCTGCCATTCTTCTTGATGTTCTTTGTTGCAGCACTCGTGGGTGTACCAGGTTTAGGTAACTTTATTGGTGAATTCCTGATCCTGATGGGTTCATTCAAAGCCTATCCAGCCTTCACCATTATTGCTGCAGTAAGTTTGGTGTTTGCAGGTCTTTATGGTCTGATTCTGATTCACAAAGCGTTATTTGGTGAACCAAATTCAGAACAAAAGCAGCACTACACGACACCATTGAAAGATTTATCTGCACGTGAAGTCAGCATTTTGATGGTCTGTGCGATCGGTTTGCTTTGGTTAGGTCTTTATCCACAAACTTTCTTGGATATGTCTCATTCAAGCATGCAGTGGTTGGTCAATAGTTATTTGCCAGTACAAGAAGTTGTTGAAACTGTTCAACAGGCTACAACCCAACTAGAACATGTGGAGATGCAATAAATCATGAACTTCACAATTTCTTTTTCTGAGCTTATGCCGCTAGCGCCAGTGATGATTGTGGCTTTGACTGCAATCGTAGTGATGTTGTTGACTGCGATTAAACGCAATCACAACCTTATTGCGACAACTTCGGTTGTCGGTTTAAACCTTGCTGCGATTTATATCGGCTATACCGTATTTAGCGGACACTTTGTGCCGGTTAACGTGATGGGCATGTTTATGGTTGATCCATTTACCATGCTCTATCAATTCCTGATTTTGATTGCTGCTTTGGCGTGCTGCACCTTGTCTCATGCTTATATTGAGACTTATAAGGAAAACCGCGAAGAACTGTATATCTTGTTACTGTGTTCAGTGACAGGTGCAATGTTATTGGTGGCAAGTTCGCATTATGCAGCTTTCTTCATCAGCTTGGAGTTGATGTCGATTCCTGTATACGGCATGTTGGCCTATACCTATCAACGTGGTCAGTCTTTGGAAGCAGGGATTAAATACCTAGTGCTTTCAGCAACTGCTTCTGCTATGTTGTTGATGGGTATGGCATACATCTATGCTTATACAGGTTCCTTGTCATTCTATGATTCGGTACAAGCCTTGTTTACGGCAATCCAGCAACCCATGGTGTTGTTGGGCCTTGGCTTAATTATTTTTGCGGTTGCGTTTAAACTTTCACTTGCGCCATTCCATAAATGGACGCCAGATGTGTATGCGGGTGCACCAGCACCAATGGCAACCTTTTTGGCAACAGTTGCGAAAGTGGCAACGATTGGTCTATTTGTACGCTACCTACTGACTTCTGGTGCAATTCTGGTTGAATCATTAGTAACTGTGTTAACCATTATCGCGGTATTGTCGATTGTGGTAGGTAACTTACTTGCAGTACGTCAAGTGAATTTGAAGCGTATCTTGGGTTATTCATCAATTGCGCACTTTGGTTACTTGTTGATTGCTTTAATCAGCATGACTTATGCAAGCTTAGGCAGTGTAACAGTTTATGTGATTACTTATGTGCTCACCACAATCGGTGCGTTTGGTGCTGTGGCATTAATGTCGAGCCCATATAACAACGTAGATGAAGCACAAAGTCTTGCAGACTATCGTGGTTTGTTCTGGCGCCGTCCGATCTTGACTGCAACTTTAACCGTGATGATGTTGTCTTTAGCGGGTATCCCATTAACAGCGGGCTTTATTGGTAAGTTCCTTGTGGTGATGGCTGCAGTAACAACACAACACTGGTTCTTGGCTGCGATGATCGTGGTGGGTAGTGGTATCGGTTTGTACTATTACTTGCGTGTGATGGTGGTGATGTATATGACCCCACCAGACGTACCTCGTATTGATGCTGATGCGCATTGGGGAACCAAAGTCGGTGGTCTGATGGTACTTGCTGCTGCGTTATTGGTATTCGTACTCGGTGTCTATCCAGACCCAATGATTAACTTGGCATTGAAGTCAGAGATTCTTTCTCCATTGCACTTTATGATGTCTCAACAACAGTAATCGTCGGATTTGTACAAAAAAGCCTCCAAAGTTGGGGGCTTTTTTATTGATGAGTAAAAAAACACTTTATAATAGAACGAGATTAACATTACCTAGGTACTCACTCGTGTCGATTCAAGAAATTCGTCATCCGCTTATTCGCCATAAACTTGGTTTACTACGTCGCTCTGACATCAGTACCAAGAATTTTCGTGAATTAGCGCAAGAAGTCACGATGTTACTGACTTATGAAGCAACAAAGGATCTTCCTGTTGTTGATCATGAAATTGATGGGTGGGCAGGGAAAGTCTCAACTCAACGTATCGCAGGGAAAAAAATCACCATTGTACCGATTCTACGTGCAGGTATTGGTATGCTCGAAGGTGTACTAAGCTTGATTCCAAGTGCTAAGGTCAGTGTCTTGGGGTTGGAACGTGATGAAGCGACTTTAGAAGTGCGCACCTACTACAAAAAGTTAGTGCCTGATGTTGCTAATCGTTTAGCCATGATCATTGATCCAATGCTGGCAACAGGAAATTCTTTAATTGCAGCAATTGATGTCTTGAAAGCAAGTGGCTGTAAAGATATCCGTGTCATGATTTTGGTCGCTGCACCAGAGGGCATTGCCAAAGTTGAAGCTGCGCATCCAGATGTCCGTATTTATACCGCTTCGGTTGACCAAGGTCTGAATGAAGAAGGTTATATTGTTCCTGGTTTGGGCGATGCTGGTGACAAAATTTTTGGTAGCGTGCAAAAAGACTAATTTTTGTCATATTGAGAAAAAGAGACTGAGTCCAACCGTAGAGCATTTCAGGAAGGATTGAAAGTCTCTTTTTTATTTCTATATACTGTAATGATTGCATTGAGAACGTAGGATAAAGGTCATGGCACAAGAGTTCTATCAAGGAAAAGTCAAACAATATAATCCTGATAAAGGATTTGGTTTTATTGCAACTTCTGAAGGAGATATCTTTTTTCATATCTCAGATTTTCCTGCAGAAGAAGGCGAGCCGAAAAGAAATGAAAAAGTGAAATTTGTCGCGCTGGAAAATGATGGAAAGTTTAAAGCAACACAAATTGAGCGTATTGATCCTAATCCAGCGAAAACCAAGAAGACCAAAATTGCCAATCACAATAAGTCGATTACCACAGAGTTGCTGTCAAATTTTCGACGCTAATTGTGATGATTGATATTTTTCAATCTTAGAATTTGGTTTAGGTACATGATAAAAGGGGCTTTCTAGCCTCTTTTTGATTAGAATAGGGTGCAATATAAAAATAGAGTGTTGATGATGTTTCTTGAGGGAAAAATTAAAAAATATAATGCAGAGAGAGGTTTTGGTTTTATTGAATTAGACGGGGATCAAAAGGATCTATTCTTCCATATTGGTGATTTTCCACAAGCAGCGGGTGAGCCTCGACTGGGAGAAAAACTTAAATTTATTATGGTGGAGGACAGGGGAAAATTTAAAGCAGCCAATATTGTTCGTTTGGATTTAAAACCAGCACCAGTCAAGTATGCTTCTCCATCTAGCAGTATTTTGATGAAAACCGTTAAGTTAGATCGTACTCAGTCAGCGACCAAAGCTGGAAAGCTATTTACGGTTGTTGGCTTAATTGTCATTGTGATTTTAGCGGCTTTGGTATTTCAGAAATATCAGTCTTATCAGCAATCAAAAAAATTAAGAGCAGCACAACTGATCGAGGAACAAAAGCAGATTATTGCAGAACAACGCAACGCAGTTAGTGACCTACCTGAAGTAAAGCTGTCAGCAAAAACAGAGAGAGCTTTGCAACATGATCAGAGACAGCCGACCCAAGCAGCACCAGCAACAACTGCTGTAGCTACTCAGTTTAGCTGTGATGGGCGTGAACATTGTTCGCAAATGCGATCTTATGAAGAGGCTGTCTTCTTCTTAAGAAATTGTCCGAATACCAAGATGGATGGAGATGGTGACGGTATACCTTGTGAGCGTCAATTTGGACACTAAGCATGCAAACCATGATATTTAACGATATGCTGCCGATATCTTTGAATTCTGATCATGAGATTTTGGAGATTCAATAAATAATAGTTATTATTTTGTTAATGATTTTTATTATCATTTGTAAATTTGTCTTATATACTGTGGTCAAATTTTTATCGGGGTTTGATCAATTGAAAAAGAACATATTATTTCTATCTCTCATTGCTTTACCAATGTTCGCGGTTGCTGATGATGGTACCGTGTTACCGACCATTACCGTGAAAGCTGATTCACAGGCAACAGATGCAACAGGCAAACTCAAAAAAGACACAACCTTAGGTATCCTTGGTGAGAAAGCAGTATTGGATACACCTTTTAGTATCCAGTCTTACACAGAACAGGCGATTAAGGATAAACAAGCTGACTCGATCGCAGGCATTTTGAAAAATGACCCAAGTATTCGTACCACCACCAACAGTGGCCATTTAAACGAAAACTTTATGATTCGTGGTTTTCCTGTGACATGGGAAGATGCCAATATCAATGGTTCTTATGGGATGTCACCGAGTGGTCGTACTCCGACTGATATTTTGAGCTCTGCCAGTGTACTCAAAGGTCCCAATGCATTAATTGCAGGGATGGCACCGGGCGGTAGTATTGGTGGTGTGGTAATGGCCACCACTAAGCGTGCCGATCGAGATTTGACCCAAGTTTCGGCCATGTATGAAGATGGCGGCTATTATAAATCAGGTTTTGATGTTGCCCGCCGTTTTGGTGAAAACAAGGAGTTCGGAGCACGCGTCAGTGCGACTTATGGACAAGGTGAACATATTGTTGATGGCCTAGAAGATAAAAATACTGCAGCAGTTTTGGCTCTCGACTACACCACGGACCAAGCTAAAATTAACTTTGATGCCTATACCACACGAGATAGCCGTGAGGGTGGCTCACCTGCCATGATCTCTTTTTCAACTTTGAAACGTGTTTTAGCTGCACCAGATGGCAAACTGAATTATTTCCCGCATTTAGAAGGTATGCAAAGTGCTAACTATGTAGGTTTATCGGGTGAATATAAGCTTCTACCTAATTTAAAAGCATTTGCAGGCGCTGGTTTTAATGAACGTGAGTATCGTGGACATTTATTTGGTACGCGTATGGTTGTGCGTGATCTGCCAGCCAACTCAATGGGAATGAAGAATCCTGCTTTGGTTGGGGCGAATGGTGATGCACTGGCACAATATTATCGTGTTGGTTCAAAGGAACATAACACGACCTTTAATGCGGGTTTAGAAGGTCAAATTTTCACAGGTGATATTTCTCATACTTTGGCATTCCGTGCTGATTATCTCAAACGTAAATACAGCCAACATAAAGGGCGGGGGGCAACAGAGGTTTATTTCCCAACTAATATTTACAATCCAAGCAATGAAGGGCATATGCCAAATACGTGGCCAGAGATTGTTCCTACTGCGGATGATGTGTATGTCAGTTATAGCCTAAGTGATCAAATCTCTATGCTGGATGACAAGCTACAGTTTATTTTAGGTGTGCGTTATCAAGATATGAATTTAAAGGCACTCACGACGAATCTACCACCACTGAAGGCTGATAAAGTATCTCCAAGTGCAGCTATTGTTGTGAAACCTTTTGGTGAAGAAACCTCGTTCTATGTGAGCTATGTTGAAGGTTTGGTTCGAGGTGCAAAGGTATCTAATGAGGCAGATGCGAATTACAGTAAAACCTTTGCGCCATTTGAAAGTAAGCAATATGAAGTAGGTGCGAAATATCAAGGAGATCGTTGGTTACACACTTTAGCGTTATATCAAATTAAAAAACCAAGCACGATGATAGATACAAGCTATCGCGACCCAAATAATAAAGCCATTACCCAAATCACAACCGATGGTGCGAAGACCGAATCCAAAGGGGTTGAATACGGCTTTTCAGGTAAAGTTACGGATGATCTAATTGTTTACGGTAATTTGGCTTATATCGATACCGAATATAAAAAAGGGATTTCAGGCGGTGTGAATCTTTCAGGTAAAACGATTGAAGGTACACCTGAATTTACTGCTGGTGTTGGGGTTGACTACCAAATTCCAGTGGTTGAAGGCTTAAGTGTCAATGCTTTCGTGACTTATGTGGATGACCAATATTTAACGGCTGATAACACACTCAAGTTATCTGATTATACGCTGGTTGATTTAGGCGCGAAGTATGCGACTAAACTCGGAGGTGTAAACACAACTTTCCGTGCGAATGTTGATAATGTTGCAGATAAAAAATATTGGGATGGTGTATTCACTAGCGGTTTTACCACAGTAGGAGCAGGCCGGACTTATAAGTTAGGGGTGAGTTTCGATTTCTAAATCGAGCTGTAATAAAAAACGCTTCTGACTAGAAGCGTTTTTTATATATTCGAAACAATTAAACTTTATTTTCACAAAACTGCAAAAAAGCTTTCAGTCCTGGTCCTTGATATTTCTGGCGATGCACTAGCATATATAGCGGTCGTGTTAGTTCCCAGAAAGGTGTATCCAGTATCACCAGTTGGCCTTTTTCTTGCAGCGGTTCAATCGCTAATCTTGATACACAAGACATGCCTAAACCACCTGCGACGATTTTTAGAATCGCTTCATTATGACCTAGGGTTAAGCGGATGTTGGCGTCGGGAAGGTCTTGTAAAATGGCATTATCAAATACTTCACGAGTACCCGAACCTTCTTCACGCAAGATCCATTCCACATGATGAAAATCAGTTGGGCTGAGAGGGCGATTCAACTTGGCTAGTGGGTGATCCGGCGCACAGCAAACTGCAAGCTCATCATCACGCCAGTGAATGCATTGTAATTGTGGCAGATGACAAGAGCCTTCGATTAAAGCCAAATCCAACTGGAATTGATTGACTGCTTCAATCATTTGACGGGTATTGCCCACTTGTAACTGTAAATGTGCTTGTGGATGGCATTGTAAAAAATTAGCCATCAGATCAGGCATTAAATAATCACTGATTGTTAAAGTTGCACCAAGGCGTAAATCAATACTTTGTAGCTCACCTTTTGCTGCCTGTTCAAAAGCATCGCAACGACCGAGGATCTCTAAGGCTTGCGGCAACAGGAAACGCCCGAGATCATTGAGTTGTAACCGTTTACCCAAGCGATCAAATAAGGGGGCGCCGAGGCCATCTTCCAAATCAGCTAAGGCCATACTTGCCGCACTTTGTGTGAGTCGGACAGCATCACTCGCTTTGGTTACAGTTCCCTCTTGAGCGACCGCCACAAAAACAGCCAATTGGCGTAATGTCATGCGCATGTTAAAAGCCTTAACGTATTGAGGATCTCATCTATTTAACAGATCCTAAGAGTATTCATGATTTATCTGATCATGCTAACATGAGCGCACTGTTTCGTGCCACGTTCTCATCATGTCAATTGAAAAATTTAGCGTAGAAAAGGTTTTATCTGTACACCGTTGGACTCATAATCTTTTTAGTTTCACCATGACTCGCCCTGCTCATTTTAAATTTACCGCAGGGCAGTTCGCCCGTATTGGTTTAATGGTTGAGGGCGAATTGGTGGTACGTGCTTATTCTGTGGTTTCTTCACCTTTTGATGAAACTTTAGAATTCTTTTCAATTGTGGTGCCAGAAGGTGCTTTTACCTCGAATCTGCAACACCTCAAAGTTGGTGATGAGTTGTATCTGGAAAAAATTCCATACGGTTATTTGACCTTGGCGCGTTATCAACAGCCATTACCACAAGACTTATGGTTATTGGGAACAGGCACTGGACTGGCGCCGTTTTTGTGCATGTTACAAGACTTTGAAACCTGGAAAAAATATCAGCAGATTAATCTGGTCTATAGCGTGCGTACTGAATCTGAGCTGGCATATGTCGAGCGTATTCAGGAAATAGCAGATTTCTTTGGTGAAGGGCATACAGGCTTTAAGTTTATTCCAATTATTACCCGTGATCCGAATGCGGCACTGCATGACCGCCTGCCTGTTTTAATTGGCAATGGTGAATTAGAAAAAGCAGCAGGATTCTCTTTTAACCGAGACAGTAGTCATGTGATGTTATGTGGTAATCCACAAATGGTGGAAGATACCAAAGAAGCGCTGAAGCAACGTGGTCTGATTATGAATCGTCGTGGTGAAGGCAATATTGCCGTAGAGAATTATTGGTAATGGCGGCATTGTCGTGCTGCTAGGATGATTAAGCGTGTGTAAGTAAGTGGATATGTCTTAATGTACAAACATATCCATAAATTCACGGATTTCTTGAATGGCAGTATCGACGTCCGTGGTTAACCACGTTGGTTCAAACAAGCCGATATAATGTTCCAGACGATCTTGTGGCACCACAAGACGCACTGGGCAATCTTCTTCAAGTAAACGCCAAGGCAGAATCGGGACTTCGTTGTCGAGGAAGGGTTGCACATTGCGAATATCGACAATCATGGCATTGATGCAGTCGGGTAATGGCATCACTGAGAATTCTTCGGTACGCCGACGGAAGTACTCTAAATCTCCCCATTTCAGAATATAGCTTGGCTTATTAAACTCAATAATTCCAATCAAATGTTCATCGCGTGTGTGATGTAAAAAACATTGATGGGTGACATCAGTGTCTAGATCAAGAGAAACGCTTTGTTGGCTATAGGACATAAAGCAAAACATTAAAGAAATGAAGCCGAGCATTATAGCTTATTTTTATCGCATTCTAAAAGCGACTATATTTTAAACAAAAAAATAATAAAAAAAAGTAGAGTTCTGCAACTGGCGCAACGATAGTCCGAAGCTTTTTCACACAATGCTACATAGCGGATTGCTAATATAAGACTTGAAAAGTAAAAGGATGAGGGCTGCTATCATGCATGATTTTAGTAAGCCACAGCCTCATGTGGCAAGCAAAGAAGAAATTACCAAAAAGAGAAGATTACCTGTTTATATTTTGATTATGGTTGGGATCTTCCTGATTGCACTACTTGTTTATATGGTTGCTGATCATTCAGCTAATCCAACTGCACAAGTGACAATGGCACATATGCAGTCGGCTATTCTGAATGCTTAGGCAAGCGTATTTTAGACCAAGACTCAATTTACCATAAAGCTCATTGGTGTGAATCAATGGGCTTTTTTGAAATATTATGAGACCTTTTTGTTGTATTAGTGCAGCCATTGATTGATTGGAAAATAGACAAAAACTAAGGTGGAAGCATCCATAAATCATGTTCTTTAATTGCAGAACGTTCTTGGGTGGATGTGTATCAAGATTTAAAAACACAACATAAGGATAACAACATGAATGAATTTTTGAATGACCCCTCCAATCGAGGAGGATTTGATGCAATGTATTACTGGGATCAGTTTCATCCTATCTTTGCTGCAATTGTCATCCTACTGGTAGGATGGATTGTTGCTTTAGTGATTGCAGCAGGTGTGAAAAAATTACTGCAAAAACTTGATACCAATCATAAATTGTCCTCTGCAACTGGCCGTACTCCAAATATCGAAAATCTAGTCTCCAAACTGGTGTTCTGGTTCGTGATGATTTTGGCTGTGGTTGGTGCACTCAATGTGTTAAATATCAGTGGTGTTAGTGACCCATTTAGCAATATGGTGGGGCGTGTCTTGGCCTATATACCAAACTTGCTTGCTGCGGCAGCAGTTGGATTTATTGGCTGGATCATCGCAAGGTTGGTTCGGGCTGGGTTGAGCAATGTACTTGCCAGAACTGAACTGGACGAGAAACTAAGTAGTGAAGTCGGCGTTAGCTCACTCAGTAGCAATATCGGTGAGATTTTTTATTGGCTGGTATTATTACTGTTTTTACCCATCGTTCTATCAATTTTGGGTTTAACTGGTTTATTGATCCCTGTCCAGAACATGGTGAACGAATCGATCGCCTACCTTCCTAATCTGTTTATTACTGCGGTCATCATTTTTGTTGGATATATTCTCGCGAAAATCGTGCGCGGGATTGTCGAGGGACTGAGTAATAGTCTTGGCTTGCAAGCCCAAGCCGAGAAAGTGGGTTTATTTAAAAACTCGAATGTCGCTAAGTTTTTAGGTTCATTCGTCTTTGCCATCATTATTATCACCACCTTAATTGTGGCCTTTGAAGCATTGGGAATCCAAGCGATTTCTCAACCAGCAACAGCGATGCTGAATCAAATTATGTATGCAATTCCACAAATTATTGCAGCAGGTTTGATCTTGATCGTGGCGTATATCGTATCGCGTTTTGTTGGACGCTTAGTGGCTGAACTCGTTTCTGGCGCAGGTGTCGATGAAATCCCGATGAAGCTTGATTTACAACGCTTCTTGGGACAGACCCGTGTTTCTGATGTTGTCGGTTATCTGATTGTTTTCTTTACCATGTTATTTGCAGTGTCAGAAGCAGCTAACCGACTTGGCTTAGAGCAGGTTAGTGTACTGATTGCCATGTTTATCCAGTTCGGCGCCAGTATCTTGCTTGGTGCGGTTATTCTGGTGATTGGCTTCTGGTTGGCCAATGTAGTTGCCAATATTGTTCAACGTGGTGAATATAACAGTTCGCGCTGGTTGGCGAATTTGGTTCGTATACTCATTATGGGTTTAGTGATTGCAATGGGCCTAAAAGCTATGGGCATTGCAGATTCGATTGTGAATTTGGCCTTTGGTCTCACTTTGGGTTCCGTTGCGGTGGCCTTTGCCTTGGCTTTCGGTTTAGGCGGTCGTCAACCTGCGGAACGTTTGCTGAGTGATTTACTGGATAAAGCCAAAACTGAAGCAAAACAGCCGAATCCTTTACATAAGCAGGAGGTTGCACCGGGCAATACGGTGAATCCAGTGGCTCCAACGCCGAATAATACGTTGAATCCAACCCCACCAACACCGCCGTATTCGGATGAATAGAAAAAATAATCTTTGATTTTTTTGATTAATTCGACCACTCTAAGCAGGGTGGTCGTTTTGTTTGTATCAGCATTATTGGGTGTTATTTGGGATTATAATTGGGTATTTTAGTGGGTCTAAATGCTTTAATGAAGGAATTTGACCTCAAAAGCAATTCATTTATAGCTCAAGTATCAATAGTCTCTAAATAAAAAATCGATAGGAGAATGAAATGAAGAGACCAAATCGAGTATTTGCACCGATTATTATTGCAGGAATTACGGTTGGATTTCTGGCGAGTGCTTATAAGTTTGTGGTTGCTAAATCAAACTCTTCTAAAGAGAAACAAATTGAAAATACGCAGCAGATCACCACTTCAGAAGCGGCAAACTCTTCGGAGCCACACAATTAAAGTGGACTTATTGGATGAAGCCCACTGTACTGTAGCGAGAAAGCCTTAAACAAATTGTGCTGCAGCTTGTGCAGAAGACCATGCCCACTGGAAATTATAACCGCCGAGATGTCCAGTCACATCAAGGACTTCACCAATAAAATAAAGGCCTTTCTGCTTTTTACTTTCCATGGTTTTGGATGACACTTCACTGGTATCCACGCCGCCAAGCGTGACTTCAGCAGTACGGTAGCCTTCAGTTCCCGATGGCTTTACCGTAAATGCATGCAATTGTGTAGCAATCTGTTCCAGTTGCACATCACTGATATTGCCAATTGCTATTTCACTTTGTTCTGCCCAAATCAATTGTTGTAGTTCAAGCACGATGCTTTTGGCGGTAAATTCACTGATTAAGGTACGTAATAACACTTTAGGCTGTGATTTTTTCTTGTCTTTAAAGAATTGCACAAAATCTTGGCTTGGGAAAAAATCAATATTGAAGCTTTCTCCCACTTGCCAGTAGTTTGAAAGTTGTAATGAGCTTGGACCACTAAGACCACGATGAGTAAATAGCAACGCTTCAGTAAATTGATGGCGATCATTGATCAGTGTTGCATCTAAGGCATTGCCACTTAGGCGGGTGGTGACTTCTTTGAAATGATCTGAGAAGGTGAAAGGAACCAGACCAGCTCGGGTTGGGAAGACATGATGACCAAACTGTTGCGCCAGTTCATAGCCAAAGCCTGAACCACCTAGGGTGGGAATGGATAAACCGCCAGTTGCCACCACCAAAGACTCACAACGATAGGTGCCTTGGCTGGTTTCCACGATAAAATCTGAATCTGCCTGAGCCTTGACTTGCTGTACTTCGCAATGGGTTTGGATCTGTACATGTTTGGCTTTGCTACATTCTGACAGCAAAAGTTCCAGAATTTCTTTTGATCCTTTCAATGTAAACAGTTGCCCATGTTTACGCTCTTCGTACTCAATCCCATATTCACAGACCAAACCAATAAAGTCCCAGTTGGTATAACGGGTCAGTGCAGAAATGACAAAGTGCGGATTTTCAGACAGATAATTGGAGGGTTCAACCTCCAGATTGGTAAAGTTACATTTACCACCACCAGACATTAAAATCTTTTTGCCAACTTTATTGGCTTTTTCCAGTACAACTACTGAACGCCCACGTTTAGCCGCTTCCGCAGCCAACATCAAGCCTGATGCACCTGCACCTAAAACAACAACATCAACTTGATGAACCATGAGCAATACTCGATCGACGAAAAGCGGGCAATTATAAAAGATTTATGCAGCTTTTAGTATGTTTTCAACTTCCCTTGCAATCCTCCAGTATGGATCGCCAAAATACGGCTGTTTTCTGGAAAATACTGCTGCTGGATTAAATCGAGTAACCCCATCATCATCTTCGCGGTATAGACCTGCTCCAAAGGAATTGCATATTGCTGCTCAAAATGCTGTATAAATTGCAGCAGCTCGATGGTGGTTTTGGCATAGCCCCCACAACAATAAGCATCGGTTAAAGACCAGTTGCTTTTATCAGTCCACTGCTGAATATCCTGTTTCAGGAAGTCGCCCTTCAATGCAGAAAAGCCCAAAATCTGTTGTTGTGATGAGCTACTTTCAATTAAGCCCGCAATGGTGCCACCTGTTCCGACGGCACAACAAATCACATCATAATTCTCTCGGTCATGTTCACTCAAAATCTCCTGTGTCCCTTGCAGGGCAAGTGCATTGCTGCCACCTTCTGGAATAATAAAGGCTTGAGCATATTGCTGTTGTAACTGTTGCAAATATTCGGCTTCATGACGCAGCCGATATTCAGCTCGGCTGACAAAATGCAATTGCATGCCAAAATCTTGCGCTGTCTGTAGGGTCGGGTTTAAGTCACGGGTCGCAAGCTCTTCACCTCGGATCATGCCAATACTCTGAAAGCCGAAGCGCTGGGCGGCATAGGCGGTTGCGGCAATATGATTGGAGAATGTACCACCAAAAGTCAGTACTTCGGTCAAACCTTGTTGTTGAGCTGCGAGTAGGTTGTACTTTAGTTTATAAAATTTATTGCCTGAAATTTGCGGATGGATCAGATCCAAACGCTTAATGGTCAGTTGAACCGAACTGGGAAGCGTTAATGTTTGATAGGGGGTGGGAAAAGCAATGTGATCAAACATTTTCGAACAAGAGAAATGGATTTGATCACATTGTAAATGGATTTGATTGAGAATGTCAGTGTTGCATTAGGAGTCGGTATCTACAGAGCTAATCACCGACATGCCCGGACGTAAGTTTTCGATGCCTTTTTGATTTGGGTCAATGGCGATACGAACAGAAATCCGTTGTACCACTTTGGTGAAGTTACCTGTGGCATTGTCGGGTTTAAGCACGCTGAATTCTGAACCTGCCGCAGGGGAAATCTGTTCAACATGTCCTGTAAATTTCTGATGATTCATCGCATCGACAGTGAAATAGGCTTTTTGCCCGATTTTCATATTGGCAATTTGAGTTTCCTTAAAGTTGGCAATCACCCACGTTTGCGTTGGAATCAGATAAAGCAGCTGTGTTCCTGCCGCAACATATTGACCGACGCGCGGATTAACCTCACCCAATTGTCCGTCTAGAGGGGCAACAATGGTGCTGTAGTCTTTGGTGGTATTGGCTTGGTCAAGTTGCGCTTGTGCGCTATTCACTTGTGCTTTTAAGCCAGACTGCGCCACTTGCGCTGTTTTTAAGGCTTCTTGTGCCACCAAGATATTGGCTTCAGCCTGTTTGAGTAAGGCATGATTATTTTGTGCATCTGCCGCGGCTTTGTCTTGTTCAGATTTGGATGCAGCGCCACTATCGCCCAATTGTTGATAACGTTTTAATTGCGCCACAGATAAATCATATTGCGCCTTGACCTGATCCAGCTTGGCTTGTGCAGCCACAACATCGGCTTGACGTTGCGCAATCGTTTGGGTTTGATTGGCAAGACTGTTTTCTGCCTGCTCGACACCTGAGGCCGCCTGTGTGACCTTTTGGTCGTAGGTGGTGGCATCAATATGCATCAACACCTGACCTTGTTTGACTTGGTCAAAGTCTTTGACCAGTACATCTTTGATATAGCCATTAATCTGCGAAGACAGGATGGTGGTTTTACCTTTCACATAGCTATTGTCCGTTTGTTCAACCGCCGTATGGAATGGGCCAATGCGCCACGCCCATAAGATAATGGTGATGCCAACCAATAATACCAGTAGCATCCACCACAGAGTCGAACGTTTGGTCTTGATCAGTTTACTGGTCGGTGGTGGAGGTGGCGGAGGCATTTGTGTCACTGTTTCAGGTGCCTTTACTGCTGGAGCTGTTTCATTTTGCCCAGTAGTTTGAGCCTGATTATTTTCGGGTTTATCTTGTTCTGACATCATCTTTTCTCAATCAAAAAGGACTAACTGGCTGCTTGCAGATTTTTTCGGGTTTTGTATTTATCCCGTGCATATTTAAATAGCCCCCAGAGCAATAACACCACTGCAAAGATACCATTCAATACGATGACATCGTTATAGGCGCGGACTTGGGCTTCACGAGTCACCACTTTATTCAGGTTCTGTAAGGCTTGGTTGTTTTGCAAAACTGGATCATTGCTATTGATCATGGCACTACGCTGATAGCTTTGTAAGCGTTGTGCCACAATCGGATCGGTTGGATTAAGGTTGCTGTTAATTTCAACTTTGTAATCATAGGTATGGCGTTGCTGGTAGGTATTAAAGAAGGAAGAGCCGACCAAACCACCAAAGTTCTGTGTTGCTGAAAACAATACAATGAAGGTCACCACATATTGTGGACCACGCTGTAAAGTGCGCATAAAACCCATCAGCAAGAGCGGGCCAATGAAGACACCACCTGCAAAGCTGACGAGAAACTGACTGCGATAGAAGTTGGCGGGTCGCACATCACTGGTCAGGTGATAATCCAGTGCACAGGCGATTAAAATTAAAATCTCAGCAAGGAATAAATTGAGAATAACGCGTTCGCGGTGAAAGGTCAGGGCACTAAACACGGAACCTGCTATTGTTCCGCAGAAGATCACCACATACAGCGGTACAAACTGGTCGGGACCCATTCCCATGGTTTTCAGGAAATTGACTGCGGCATAACTTTGCTCTGACATCAGTAAGCGTAAGGCAAAGGCACTGACCACGAAACTGAGTAAATCGCCTGCCGCTAACCAACGGGTCATAATCAGGGGGTTCGAACGATAATGCTCGTAGGTGAGACCGATCACAATCAAACAAAAACCCACGATCAAGGTATAGGCGAGCCACGGGCTATCAAACCACCATAAAATTGGCCCTTGGGTGAGTACAATACAGAGGCAGGCAAAACCCGGTGCGAGTAGGGCAAAGGTAAAGAAGTCCTGCTTCTCAAATACTTCCATACGTAAGCTGCGTGGTAGCTTTAACGCCACCACCATGGCAAAACAGCAAATCGCCAGACCTAATTCAAAAGTATAGATCACATCCCACTGGTTGGCACTCAGCAGAAAAGGAGAGATAATCCATGCCAATGGCAAACCCAGCTGCTGAAAGCCAAACGCGAGATAGATCCCTTTGGCCATATCTGCTTTGCCGAAGGCTTGCATGGTGTAATACATCCCTAGTGAACTGAGCGGAGCAGCGGCCAACCCTGCGATAAAACGCACAAATAGTGCCATTTCATAGGTTTTGACAAAGATATGTAGAACCAAGACACCAATAAAGACCAGTAGACCTATTTCAGAAAACAGACGCAAGCCATATTGCTGTCGTGCCTTAAACAAGATGAGGTTAGAACTGACATTGGCCATGACATAGGCTGCGGGTAACCATGCTGCCTGCGATGGGATTAGCCCATATTCACCTTGGAAGATCGGCAGGTTTGCAACAATAAAACCATTACTTAAACTGGCTGCGATACAAATCAATAAACCAATAATGAAGTAGGCAAAACGTTTTGGTCTGGCATGCGCAATTGCAGCAGGCGAACCCGGCAAAGTTGGACGCTCATCTGCTGACCAATCCGGAGGAGTCTCAAGATAGCGAGGGCTTTTATCCATGTTATTCCTCGAACTAAACTTTAATGCCGTTTAATAATAATTCTATTGCGCGTTTTGCCAGCCGTACCTGATCAGAGGCATGATGTCCTTGAAATGAAGACCCCAAGATCGCCGTAATCATCCCGAAGTCTTGGGGGGTAAGATCAGGACGACACAGTTGATGCTGTATGGCCTGATCAATCAGGGGTTGTAATGCTTTATCGCGTCTTTGATAAATGTTTAGCATGATTGGGTCTTTCCGATCAATAATGCGCCAGTAATCAATCAGTACAACTAAATGGGGCAGTTGTTCGATATGGCCTTCAATCAAACGGATAAAACCATCATTAAAAGCTAATAAAGCGTGTGAGCGTTGTTCCAGACGGGTAATGGCACGTTCTAATAAGGCCGCAACCAGTGCTTTGCGATCAGCAAAATTACGATAAAACGTCGCACGCCCGACACCCGCATGATCAATGATGGCTTGCAAAGGCACATGAACGCCTTGCTTGCGAAAGATTTCTTCGGCGGCATTGAGGAGTTCATCACGATTATGTGCTGCCAGCTGCTGACGTTTTGCCATGATTAAAATTCGTGGGAGATTGAATGTAAATTAAACGGACATTTTTGTCCGAAGTAAATATCTACGGAAACTTTATTTTGTTTAATTTAGGTTAAATAGTAGCAACATCGTACTGTTATAACAGCATACAATGTTAAAAAATAAGCGTAAATTACTCATGTATAAAAAATACAAATAGGTGAAACATGCCAAGATTCATACATCATTTGCTCAGAGGAATAAAATATCGACCGTATTTATCGGCAACCTTTGCATTAGGTCTTTTACTTTTTGCTACCCTGCATTTATTTACACCATGGCATTGGGCAACCTGTTTATTGCTTGGCTGGAATATTGCGATTTGGCTGTATCTATTTCTGACCTTGAAAATGATGTGGCATCTGGAGGCGACACTGATCTTAAATCGTGCCAAGCAGCAAGATGAAGGGAAATGGATGATCCTGATTGTCGTGTTGATTGCCATCGTAATCTGTTTTATTGCGATTGTGATGCAATTGGGGCATGTACCGAAAGATCAGCCCGTTTTAAAAGGTGTGCTTATTTTGCTCACCATCGGGACGATTTTTTCAACGTGGTTATTGCTCCATACACTCTTTGCGATTCATTATGCCCATGACTTTTATCTGGCGAAAAGTCGTCATCAGGAACCGGGCCTGGATTTTCCCAAAACTGAGCAGCCAGATTATTTGGATTTTATTTACTTCAGCTATATCATTGGAACTTCTGCACAAACTGCAGATATTTCCATTACCAGCTCAGCCCTACGGCATCTTAATATTTTTCATTGCGTGCTGGCCTTTATTTTTAATACCGTAATTTTGGCGGTTACGATCAATGTCGCCGCCAGTTTGATTGGCTTATAATTGATAACTTATTTTTATATCTAGTTATAAAATTGATTATTTTAATTTTTGCATAGTGTTGGTTATTTTAAAAAGAGACCAAGCTCGCAAGGATAAGAAGATGAATACCCAGCATCAAGTTAATCAGCAACAATATCAAAATAAATCCCAAGCTTATTTAAACAGCACAGTACATGCGCAAGGAATAGAGTTTGCGAAAATGCAGCACTTGATCCAGTCATCTCAATTGAAGAAGGTCTTGGACTTAGGCTGTGGCGGCGGGCATGTCAGTTACCAGATTGCAGCATTTGCAGATCAGGTGACGGCCTATGATTTAACACCGTCGATGGTTGAACTTGTTGCTGAACAAGCCAAGCAAAGGGGCTTTGATAATATAACGGTTCAGCAAGGTGCTGCGGAGTCTTTGCCTTTTGCCGATCAAAGTTTTGATTGTGTGATGACCCGATATTCAGCACACCATTGGCAAAATGTGGCACAGGCGATGGCAGAAATACATCGTGTCTTGGCGCCACAGGGTAAAGTGATCATCGTCGATATTTTAGGGCATTCCAATCCGGTGATGGATACATTTTTTCAGACGATTGAAACGATTCGGGATCCAAGTCATGTACGCAATTATAGTTTGCAGGAATGGATGCGCTTTGCTGAATCTACAGGTTTTAGGATTGAGACCGTTGAAAAGCAGTATTTAGATTTAGAATTTACAAGTTGGACGGCGCGCATGCAAACCCCTGAATATGCGATTCAGACTATTCGTGCTTTACAAAAAAAGGCATCTGATCAAACCCAGCAATATTATCGTATTCAAGCAGATGGTTCGTTCAGCAGTGAGGTGATGTATTTGGTTCTTTCTCGATGTGGTCAATGAAGTAGATCATCAAGATCTACTTCATTTTTATCAATTTATGCTTGCTTAATGAAAGACTGTTTCTAAAGCTTTTAAACCGACTTTAGGATCGAGCAGACCGTTATAAATTTCTGGAACTTCACGATTTACCCCCAAGAGTTGATAAATGGCAAGCATGGCACCACGGATGGAATACTCCACGGTAAACACCACATCATCTTCCAGTTCCACAAATTGACCCAAGAAGGCAAAATTGACCGCATTTTCTGGAATCAGTAAGGGGCGATCGCCCGCTTTGCGACAGGCAAAGAGGGCAGAGGCATAAGGCATCATCACCGTGGTTATATCACTATGCGCCAGTACATGATCCAAGATATCGTCGAATCCGAGCTGATGAATTAACTCAATCACAATCTCTTGCCCAGTGGCTTCACTCATTGGTTTCTTGATGTAGTCACCGATGTGGTCAATTTCAAAACCATAGCCCCACAAAGTGAATTTACCTTCAGGTAAGTCGGCAAAATGCGGTTGTGCAGGCACAACAATGGATAAATGCCAGCCCGATTCAAACCAGGTCATCAGTGCGCCTGTTCCCGGTTCATTGCCTGTGTATTCGATGATACGTTTCAGCAAGACATCATCGTGCAGCGTCAGGGTAAAAGACTTCCATTTATGTTCGTCGATATTGCCATTGAAAGTCATTGGGCGACCAAAATCAGGTGCTTTTTGTGCAAGGGTTTCCCATAAACGCCAACCATGATCCTGTCGATCACGAATTAAGGCAGGCACATCATGCTGACCGCCATAACGTGAATCTGCTGTAATAGAACCTAAAGTGAAAAGTGCCAAATCATGTTCACCCAATACAATCTGTTCCGTGCCTTCTGGCAGGTTGAGATACAATTTGCTTGCCTTACGCTCTTTACTCTGTGCATCTTCAATAAAATCAGCGTCAGTGACATAAGTACCAAAACGCACATCTACGCCTTGTTCGACCAGCCAACGTTGTAAGGGATAAATCATCGAGTCATATTGATTGTATTTGGTGCGTTTAACCCCTGCTAGCGTATGAATACGCGGTAATTCTTGAATAAAACGTAAGAAATAACGACGTAATTCTGCTGCGCTATGCCATTTCTGGAAGGCAAAGGTGGTGCGCCACATCCGCCAAAAATTGCTTTGGAAAAAAGCATCATCAAAAAACTCATCAATACGACGGCTACCAATCCGATCTTCTTTGAGTGCCAACAGACGTAGCATCTGGGCACGATTCAAGGTAGATAAACCGAGCTTTTCGGCTTCTGCAATGACATGATTGGCATCAATTAAACGGGCTTGGGCGTGGGTTTTAATTTTTTCATTAAATTCACGGCATTCTTCCCGAACCGAAATAGTGGGATCTTCGAGTGAGGGGATGCTAGAGAATAGATCCCATGTGCAGAGGTAGGTTTCATCGGTCAGCATTCGTCCACCACGCGTCACCCAAGCATGATTGGGGTTGAGTGGGTTATGACCACCATCCATTGAACCCCCTGAAACCTCAAGCTCTTCTAAAATATGAATGTTTTGGGCTGGCACTTTGGCATCCCGAATGGCAAAGGCTGCCGCTGCCATACCTGCAATACCGCCGCCAATGATCCAGAGATGTGAATGTGAAGGGTCTAAAGTTTTCAGTTTCTTCGTTTGCATCTGATGTGCCCCGTTGTTTATCGTTATGAATGAAAATGAATTTAATTCCATAATTTTATTATGGGATTTAATCTTCTAAAAATAAATGAAAGTTACAGTAAAAAAGATGACAAATTTTGATCATAAAATTAGTTTGATAGAAAAAATGGATGCTGAGTTTATGAGTAATATAAATATGCTATTTTTAAGTGTTTGATATTAAAAATAAATTGAGTGTTTGCTCTAGATTGTGACTTCCCTGTCGGGTAAGGCATATGTAAGTGCCAATAAATTGATAAGATGAGTCAAAATTTTTATATCTTCTTGCTGAGATTTTTCAGTAAAATTAGTATTTGAAAATTATTCTAATCTAGAGGTTTCACTTGGAATCGTTATTGATTTTAGGCTCAATTGCTTTGGCATTAATGTTGGGTGCAATCAGCCCTGGCCCTACCTTTATTTATGTCGCCAAAAACTCAATTGCGATTTCGCGTAAGCATGGACTGTTTACCGCTTTGGGGACAGGGACGGGCGCTGCGCTATTTGGTTTTCTTGCAGTCATGGGCTTACAAGCCATTTTACTGGCTGTGCCTTCTGCCTATGTCGCGTTAAAAATATTTGGTGGCCTGTACTTGCTTTGGCTAGCGTATAAAATCATTAAACATGCCAAAGAACCGATGGAAGCAGTCAATGGCACTGTGAACCGTATGAGTTATGCACAAGCTTTTCGCTTAGGGCTGATTACCCAACTCAGTAACCCGAAGATTGCGATTATTCTTGCCAGTATTTTTACCGCCTTATTACCGAAAGAGATTCCAAGTTATTACTATGTGGTGTTGCCAATGCTGTGTTTCTTTATTGATGCAGGTTGGTATTCGTTGGTTGCGGTGGCATTGTCAGCAGAAGGGCCACGCAAAGTTTATTTAAAATCTAAATCGATATTTGATCGTATCGCAGGTGGGGTCATGACCTTGCTGGGGTTAAAGTTAATCTTTGGCATGAAATGATGCAGCAATAAAAAAGCGACCGAGAAGGTCGCTTTTTTATTGCCTAGAATCAGCTTATGCAGCTTAATCTTTAAAGTGTACAGGAATCCATTGATAGCTTTTTCCATCAGCAGAATAAATATGCCCAATCCCCGGGAAAGGTAAATGCGGAGCTGCAATGGTTTGGCCGTTTTTGGCGAAATCAGCAAACTGTTTTAAACGTGTTTCAACCGCTTTTTTCGGATCAATATCGTATTCAATCGCTGTTTTCGGTTGATCAAACTGTACGGTATGTGAATGCACGATATCCCCAATAAACACCACGCTTTCACCTTTGCTCTTTAATTCATAGCTAAAGTGCCCTGGCGTATGTCCCGCCGTATTGATGACTTTAAAACCTTGAATCTCATCACCCAGTTTATAGGTTTTAAAGCGTTGCTTGGCTTGGTAAGGGGCGATGGCCTGTTTAATGTGCTTCACCGTTCCTTCATAACCCGCTTGTTTGTCTTTTGGAAGCTTGGCTGCTTGTTTCGGGTCTAGCCAGTAATTGGCTTCGGCATTGGAAACGTACACAGTTGCATTGGGGAAGTTGGCAACGCCATCTTTACTGATGCCACAGACATGATCAGGGTGTAAATGTGTGAGTAAAATGGTATCGACCTGTTCAGGCTTGTAACCCGAAGCGACCAGATTTTTTAGGATCGAGCCCAAATGTGGGCCAAAACAACTGGCTGCACCGCTATCCACTAAAACCAGTGATTTTCCGGTATTGACGAGGAAAGCATTGATGGAAGTCTGTACGCCTTTTTCTTGATCGGCGTAGTATTTTTTCAAGATTTGCTGGACTTGTTGCGGTGAGATATCTTTAAACAAGCTTGGCGACATAAAGTTGGTGCCATCGAGCAGGGCGGTAATTTGTACGTCACCGACTTGATGTTGATAGAAACCCGCAACCTGTTTTTGTTGTTCAATAATCGGCAGGGTTTTGCTGGTTCCTGCATGGCTGAGTAAAGGGAAGCTACAAAGGAATGAGGCTGAAAGGAGTAGGGCTGTTTTTTTCATTTATAAATATTCTCTAAATTAGTTGAATTGTCTATTTTTTAGCATGCATATCTGTAGATTTAAAGTCAATAAATCCTCAAAAGAAAATCATTTTACTCTTCAATTGAATATCAGAATAAATAATCTCTATATGCTTTTTAAATCAGTAATATCTGCATAAAAGACAAAATTGAGTGAATGTTACTTTAATTTTTTCCATTCAATCATTGCACAAATTATCGTAATTGGCAGAATTAAAATGAATTGTAGATACAAAAAAGGCAACAATGATTGTTGAGAAAACTGTACGAGTAGGAAAAGGAGGGGTGCCCACAGAAGACCACTGAAACAACCATAAGCAA